>MEDZ01000052.1 GCA_001724275.1 Gemmatimonadetes bacterium SCN 70-22 | reverse complement strand
AGCCCATCGCTCCCACCCCGCACGAGTGGCGCCGCCGCGGCGGCGCCGCGCGCCTAACGCCTGAGTCCCGGAGGGGTCCAGACGAGCGAGATCCCGAGCCCGTCCTCGCCGAACCGATCGGAGCCGCCGAAGAATGCCGTCCCGCGAATCGCGAGGACGCGCGTCAGCTCCAGGTTGGCCCCCACGTCGAAGCTGATCCCGATCTGCGACTCGTCGCCGTTGCACCCGCCGCAGAAGTCGAGCGACATCCTGGGGTGTACGTAGGGCGTGAGCGCGACCGTCCCGTCGAGCGGGAAGCGATGCCCGATCGAGACCCCAACCGGGACGCGCAGCGTGGTGTTGTTGCCGAAGGCGAAGCCGGCACCGGCGGTGAGGAGGAAGTCGAGCGGGACATCCGCGCTCGCCTTCGCGATCTGGTAGGCGTACTGCCCCCCGAGGAAGAGGACGTTGTCGGCCCCGCGCGCATCGGGATCACCCACGCCGATGTCGAGCGAGAACTGCGAACGGGGCGCGAACCCCTCTCGCCACTGGAAGAGGATGCTCGTCCCCGCATTCCCCGCGTCGGCGATCCCGAAGTTGAACTCGCGGGGGGTGAGCGTGGGGGGCTGGAAGGATGGATACGCCCAGGCCTGTGCCTGGCCATCACTCGCAGCCAGGCATACGGCGACGGCGATGGCGGCAGCGGCGGCGACGAAGCGCGGGAGGCGGCGGTTCCGGCGGCCGGCGCGGCCCTCCGTCATCCGCGGGGAATCGGATCCCTGCATGTGTAGTCCTCGAGGCACGGGCGAAGGGGCGCCCGGAAGAGTGCGAGACGACACCCCCTGCGGGGGCACGGTCGAGCCCTGTAGTACGCCACAGGACAAGGGAAGATTCGTCAGGCACCCACGCCTAACGCAAGCGCCCGCGCGCGGCGAATCCCTCCCCTTGGTCACGGGCGCCGCGCCATCACGCTCTCGCGTCCTCGCGTCCTCGCGTCCTCGCGTCCTCGCGTCCTCGCGTCCTCGCGTCCTCGCGCACGCTCACCCCCCGCGCGCCCCGCCCCCCAGCGGTCCGCCCCCCAGCGGTCCGGCGACCCGGCGCCCCTCCGGCCGGGGGACCAACGCCCCGCGCGGAGGGTAGATTACCGATGGGACGAAGCCATTCACGCCCGTCCCTCCACGCCCGAGCGTTCGACCTTGCCCCGCGCGCATCTTCACGCTTCCCCCCACTCTCCCATGCGACTCCCAACCCTGCGGCGGCACTCGCTCGCCCTCCTCGTGATGGCGGTCACCATTCCGTCGGTCGGCGCCGCCCAGTCATCCGGGGCCTCCACCGAGCAGAGGAAGATCCGCTGGTCGGGGAACTTCACCCCCGTGCAGGTGCGCTCCTCCAACGTCGCGATGCGGGTCCAGTCGCGCATCTACGGCACCGTGTCGCTCGCCAGCGCCGAGGGGGCTCCAGAGCGCACGCGCGTACGCCTGAGCTTCACCAGCCAGTCCGGGGGGAGCTCGTTCATCGTGCAGTGGGCGCTCGTCCCGGGGCGATGCGGGAGTGGCGGACTTCCCGTCCTCCCCATCGACAACTTCCCGATCATCGAGGTCGGCTCCGACGGGCGCGCGCAACTCGACACGGAGCTCTCACTCTCCCTCCCCGAGAGCGGGGAGTACCACGTCAACGTCTACAACGGCGGGCAGGAGCTGAGCAACGTGATCACCTGCGCCAACCTCAAGAGATAGTCGGAGGAAGCGACGCGCCGCCGCCTGGCGCGCCGCGATTCCTCCCGCTAGGGACGGCACTCACGGACAATCAACAGAAGGGCGCGCCCCCGGTTGGGGACGCGCCCTTCCTGTTCACGCGAACGTCGACTAGCGCAGGAATCCCTGGCTCGTCGCCGCGCGCAGCCGGCTACGCATCGCCGCGTTGTCCTGGCGCGCCACCTCGAGCGCCTGGTTCAGCGCGACGTTGAACGACTCGCTGATGTTGCGATCCGGCTTGCCCACGCCACCGAAGGTGTAGATCGGGAGGCGCAGGATCTCGAGCTCCTTGGCCGGCACGGGAAGGTGGCGCACCGTTCCGGCCTGCACGCGATCGGTGCGGCGCCCGTCCCAGAGCTCCACGCCGCTGGTGTTGAACAGCTCGACCTGCCGCTCGTAGTACAGCTTGGCGAGCAGCCCCGCCTTGCCGTCGGCAGCCGTCGCTGGGGCAAGGTTGCCTCGGCCGACACGCGTCTTGTTGATGAGCGCGGCGGCCTTGGCCAGGTCACCGTTGGACTGGATGAGTCCTTCGGCCCACAGCAGGTCGTTCTCGGCGCCCAGGATGAGCGGCGCCGGCCCTTCGCCCGACGTCGGCGAGGTGCGGGCGTGGAAGCGATAGCGCTTGTGCGAGTACGGGCTCTGCATGTAGATGCCGCGCGCCGGATCGCCGATCACCGTCCCATGGTACTGGAAGTCCGACTCCAGGCGGGCGTCGGGCGACGACCCCTTCGGCGGCATCGTGCCGGTGTACTTCGCCGGGGAGTTGGGGTCCATGAGGTTGATCAACCGCATGTCCACGCGCATCCACGAGGGCTCGTTGTTGTAGTACACGAACAGCGAGCACCAGTTGTTGCAGTCGTCGCCGACGACGTTGATGTCGATCGGGGTCCCCGAGGTGCCGGTGATCCCCTTCTCGGCATACGAGACGACCTTGGCCCAGTTCACGGTGGCGTTGTCGGCCGCCGAGCGCGGGGTGTAGGCCAGGAGACGGGCCGCCATCGTGTTGGAGAGGCGCTGCAGGATCGAGCTGTTGAGCGCCCCGGCCGATAGCGGGAGGACCGTGGGCTCCCACGTGTAGTTCGTCCCGTTGAGCGAGGTGATGAGGGCATCCCACTTGGCGAGCGCATTCGCTGCCACGTCCTTGTAGCCCTTGAACTCCGGCGTCGTGCCAGTCGTGGTCTCGTCGACCACGAACGCCTGGTCGAAGATCAGCGACAAGTCGGAGAGCGATGCGGCCTGCGCGAAGGCGGCGAGTGCCTTGTACTTCGCGGTCTCACCGTTCGGCACTTCGACGCCGTTGGCAATGGCGATGAGGACGTCGTTCGCCGCCCCCAGGGTGCCGTAGTAGCCGTTCCACGGCCGCTCGGTGACCATGCGATCGCCGCCCGCCGAGTTGTTCACGTATTCAGCACGCGGCTCCAGGTTGTTGAAGCGCATGCCGAAGTTGCCGAAGTTCGACGTCCCCATGTCGGCCGTCGTCGACAGCATGGTCCACGGCTCGTAATGGGTCTGCGCCAGGTACCACGAGTTCATCGTGGAGATGGCGATGTTCTTGACGTCCTCGCCCGAGCCCAGCGCGCGCTTGATGTCCGGCTGGTTGGGGTTGGTCACGTCGAGGTCCGCGCAGGCGCCCGCCGCGAGGAGCGCGGCGGCGCCAAGGAACCTCAGGTAGCTATGGTTTCGCATCAGTAGTTAGGCTCCGTGTGGGCGGCTCAGAACTGCAGCTCGATCTGACCGGTGAACGTGCGGAAGTTCGGGTAGCGGAATCCGTCGATGCGGAAGTTGAAGTCACCGCCAGCCGTGACTTCCGGGTCGAAGCCGGAGTAGCCCGTCCAGGTGAAGACGTTGCGGCCGATGAAGGCGATCTTGGCCCCCTTGATCGTCCGGTTGAGCCCGAGGCGCGAGAGCATGCTCTGGCTCATGTTGTACGCGACCGACAGCTCGCGGAGGCGCGCATACGAGCCGTCCTCGACGAAGTGGTCGCTGGCCACGAGGCCGTTGTACAGCCCGGCAGAGTAGAACGCCAGCGGGCGACGATCCTTCTGCGGGCGCCCGGACTGGTCCTGCGTCCCATGGCGCTCGTCCTGGTACATCCACTGCTTGGTGAAGTTGTAGATGTCGCCACCCTTCACGCCGTCGAGGAGCGCGTAGACGCTGAAGTTGCGCCAGCGGACGTTGTTGGCGAAGCCGAACGAGAAGTCCGGGTTCACGTCACCGATCACGTGCTGCGTCTCACCGGCCGCGTTCACGTAGGCGATCGGCGCCTCGGTCGACTTGCCGAGCTTGGAGGCGGAGACGAGGTACCCGTCGGAGTTCACCACGTAGTCCGCCGGATTCGCGTTGGCGTTGGCCGGGTTCTCCTTGAGCTGCGCGAAGCTGCGCACCCACTTGGTGCCATAGATGATGCCGAGCTTCTCGCCGCTCTTGTAGTAGAAGACGTCCTGCCCCTGCGCCGTGGTCGCATTGCGGCGGAACGGCGCCGAGTCCATGTGGTCGATCTTCTGCTTGGTGTTGTCGCCGGTGAGCGAGAACGAGTAGGAGAAGTCGTCCGTGTCGATGACGCGCGTCTGCAGCGACACTTCCCACGTCTGGGCGCTCACGTCCGCGGCATTCCGCACCTGACGGAGGAAGCCACCCGACTGGGCCAGCGAGAGCGGGACCGCGAGGAAGGCCCCCTTGGTCACGCGCTCGGCGCGCACGAGCTCGAAGTCGAAGCGATCCAGGAACTGCACGTTGAGGCCGTACTCGTTCTCGGTCTGGATGGCCGGCTTCAGGTTCTTGTTGCCCAGCTGCTGCTTGCTGATCTGGCCGCTGCTGAGCGAGTAGGTCTCGTACTGGTCCGAGAACTCGGGGCGGAGCCCCGCCGTCCCGCGAGCGGCGCGGAGCTTGAGCTCCTGGATGCCCGGGATGCGGATGTCCTCGGTGACACGCCAGGCGCCGGCCACGCGGTAGAAGTTCTGCCACCGCTCGTTGGGGCCGAACAGCGACGAGCCGTCACGGCGGTAGAGCGCGTCGAGGATGTAGCGATCCTTGAAGTCGAAGACCTGCGAGACGAAGTAGTTGATCGTCCGCTGCGTGTTCTGCCCCGAGAAGATCGTGTTCTGCGTCGGGTCGAGCGCGTCGAGGTCCGGAACGGCGCTGACGTTCAGCTTGGAGCCGTACGCCCCCGTGTTCATGTTGTCGAGCGTCTCGCGCAGATAGGACAGGCGCGTCGTCGACAGGAGGTTGCTGAACAGGAGCTTCCGGGTGGTGGCGTTGAACTGGAGGTTCTCGGAGAGGTTGTTGCTCTGCCGCTGGTCCAGGTACCCGGTGCTGGGCGAACCGCCCTCGTTGAGGTAGCCGCGGAACTGGTACCTGCGCGTGCGGATGTTGGCGCGGTCGGTACCGTAGTTGGCGTCGAGGTTGAGCCACTCGAACGGCCGGTAGCGCAGGGCGAAGGAGCCCAGGATGCGCTCACGGCGCAGGTTGTAGTCCTCGTTCTTGAGCTGATACAGCGGGTTGCCGCGCGCGTTCTTCGCCTTCGCGTCCGGGAGGAGCGGGAAGTACGGGACGTCGCTGACCGTCGGGTTCGGGTTCTTGAGGTCGAGGTCGGGCGGCGCCTGCAACAGGGCGAACCAACCGTCGGTGCTGGTCGGGTCGTAGTCGTTGTTGTTGAGCCCGTACGTGAACGACGCCGACAAGTCGGCCTTGGCGCCCAACGCCTGGTCGACGTTGAGGCGGAGGTTCTGGCGGTGCTGCCCAGAGGTGAAGGGGAGAACCCCCTGGTTGTGGTCGGTCGTGAACGACGAGTTGAGGTTGGTGCTCCCGCGGCGCAGCCCCAGCTGGAAGTTCTGGAGGTAGAAGGCGCCGTCCTGCATCCAGGTCTCGAGCTGGTTGCGCCAGGCGTCGGGGCCGCTCGACGGATACGGATTGTCGGCGATCCCGTCGGCCTTGATCACGCGCTGTCCGCCCGCCGTGGTCTTGATGGAGCCGTCGGCGTTGAGCTCGAAGTTGTGGTGCTGGTTGAGCGGGACGAAGTTGTACACGCCCGACTGCCCATACTCGCTGCGGGACGAGAAGGAGATCTTGTTGTCCTGCAGGTTCTTCCCGCGCTTGGTGGTGATGTTCACCACGCCGTTGGCGGCGTTGGAGCCGTAGTACGAGGCGGCGGCCGCCCCCTTGAGGACCTCGACGCTCTCGATGTCGTTGGCGTCGATGTCGGCCAGCGAGTTGGTGGTGATGACGCCGTCGACCAGCACCAGCGGGTTGTTGTTGCCGACGGTGAGGTTGGTCGACCCGCGGAGGCGGATGGTCGGCGCGGCACCCGGGTTACCGGTGCCGACGGCGATGCGCGCCCCGGAGACCTTGCCGGCCAACGCCGCCAGTGGCGACGACGCCGGGACGTTCTTGATCTGCTCTTCGGTCACGCGCCCGACCGACATCGCCATCTTCTTGACCGAGGTCGCCTCGGCGACCCCCGTCACCACCATTTCTTCCAGGCGGAACGGGTCGGTCTTGAGTTCGAAATTCTGGGTCTGCGTCCCGGGGCTCAGCGTGATCTGCCGGCTGATCGGCGTGTAGCCGATGAAGCGGGCCGTGAGCGTCACGCGCTGGCCATTGGCCTGCGACTCGGGGACGGCGAACTGGTACACACCGTTGGCGCCGCTGGTGGTGCCGGCGTTGAGGGAGGGGATCAGCACGTTGGCGCCGACTATCGGCTGCCCTTCCGTGGTGGTCACCCGTCCCGAGATGGTGGCCGCCTGTGCGAGCGCCTCGCCGGACACGCCCGCGAGCAGGGCGAGTGCGAGGATGCGCGCGAAGGCGCCCTTCAGACCTGGCAAGCTTCGCATGTGATTGGGGGTGGGGGGGTGTGGGGTGATGTTGCGAGTGCACGTGCCGGAACGACCAACAATCGATACTTGGATGAGGACCTCCCAAAGGCTGAGGGTGACGCCGAACCATCCCGCATGTGATTTTCGGGATTTTCGACGCCCGGAACCTCGGCCATACCCACCCACCCGTCAAGAGGGAATTCGCCAATTCCCACCAGCGCTATCACGCTGAGGGGCAACGACTTGCGTGTATTTTTGTATACAATTGCCCCTTGCGGCGCCGCAGGCGCCCCTGCCCGATCGGGTGGTAAGAGCAGCGCCGATCTTTACGCGGCGCGGGCGCTTCCCCGCGCACGGCGCAGGCGAAGTCGTTGGGGCATCTTCATCTAGCAGACTGGTCGGAGCTATCGCCGATCCGGATGCACGAACTCGATCGGGAGCTGCACGACCTGCGCGACGTGGTTCCCGCCCCGCCAAGCGGGGGCGAACTGGGCGTGCGCCAGCGCCTCGCGCGCGGCGAGCGAGAACAGGGGGTGCGTCGACGCGACGATCCCCACCGTCCCGCGCGCTACTTCGCCGAGCGTATCCACCACGAACTCGGCGAGGACACGCCCGCTCCTCCCCTGCTTCAGGAGCGAAAGCGGGTACTCCGGGGTCAAACCACCCGCGATCATCGACACCGCCGTGTCGACCTGCGCCGCCGTGAACACCTGACCACGCCTGACGAGCTCCGCCAGGTCCACAGAGGCGCGCGCGTCCACGGACTCCCCCGTCACCCGGCGCGCGCGCGAGCGGAAGGGGCGTGACCAGATGGCGACGACGCCGCACCGGTCGAGGTTGCGCGGCCCAGCGAATTCGGCTGGTACGGTCGCCGACCCGGAGTACACCTCGACCCCCTCCACCATCGCCGGATCGATCGACTCCAGGTCGAATTCGGCGGCGGGGGCCGGAGTCCCGTCAAGGAAGACGAGCGGCGGACAACTCGCGCCGCGCAGTCGCACGGCCTTGATGATCGACCCGATGGGGCGAATCTTCACCCCCGGAATCTCCCGCAAGAGGTCGGTGAACGAGAACGAGTGCGTCCGCTCGATCCGTTCGCGCGAGACGAAATGCCCGACCTTTCTCTCCTGCCGCTCGTAGAAGCCGGCAAGGCGATACTCGAAGGCGTCCTTGCGCGCGAGGACGGCGACCGGCGCCAGCTGCTGCACCACCTGGACGAGCTGGATGTCGACGGCCGACAAGCCGTCTGCCGGCACCTCGATGTCCATCGCGGCGGGGCGGAAGCCGAGTCGACGCACACGGAGACGCCGGTTCCCCATCTCGACCCCGCGCAGGACATAGGAGCCATCCTCCCCGGAGACCGTCCCCCCTCGCCCCCCCTCCACCGTCACCTCGGCCCCGGCGATCGCCAGGCCAAGCGTGTCGCGCACCACACCACGCACCGACGCCCCCTGCGCTCGCACGAACGTCCCGCACGCGATCACACCAAGCAGGGCAACCACGACGGGTCGCCACGATCGCTGCCACATGGCGCGGGAAATCCTGGGGTTCAGCACGAGGACACCGAGACTGCCCTTACGATAGGACGGCGGGGCCGATTGCGAAACACTCGGGTGACGAGCCCCGATCGGACGCCGCCATCCCTGATACCCGCCACGCCGCGATGGCGGTCCCTACCGCGCGAGCCCGATCGCCGCCATCCACCCCGCGAGCCCCGGATACCGCGGATCGAGGCGCGCCAGGGCGAGCGCCGTGCTTCGCGCCCGGTCGATGTCGCGCGCCAGGCCATAGGCCAGCGACAGCTGGTACAGTGCCGCCGTATTGCCGGGCTCCAGCCGGACGGCCTGCTCGAGGAAGGGGAGCGCCCCGCTCACCTCCTTGCGCTGCAACAGGAGCTGCCCCAGCGCCAGCGCCCCGGCCGCCGACGGCTCCAGCTGCAACGCCTCGCGCAACTCCCGCTCGGCGTCTTCGACATCGCCCTCCTGCAGGAGCGCGCGCGCCAGGAGGCGGCGTGGGTACTCGGCCCACGGTTGGTCGCGCACCAGCCCCTGGTACTCGGTCGCCGCCGAGTCGGGAACGCCGCGCCGCTCGAAGTCGGCCGCAATCTGCAGTTTGGCTTCCTCCCAGCGCACTCCCCCGCGCGACACCAGGAGGGCGAGGCTGTCGGCCATCCCCAGGGGGCGATACGTCGCGCGGTAATCGCGCTGCTCGGCGACGGGGACGAAGGGCCACCGTGACACCAGCGTCTGGACGGTATGGTACGCGACGCGCTCGTCGAATGGCGTCAGCGCCGACCCGCGCTGGTACGCCTCCCACCCCCGGAAACGGGCGCGATCGGCGCGCCGCCCCAGGAAGTCCGTGGAATCCAGGGCCTCGTAGAAGGCACGCGCCAGGAGCGTCACCCCGTCGCGATTGGGGTGCACATGTTCGAGGAAGAGGTCGCGCCCGGGCATCCCGCCGCTTGCCGACGCGAACCGTTCCTCGACCGGGACGTAGCGCGCCCCCCCCTGCGCCGCCGCCTCCCGCACGATGGAGGTGAATCGTCCCGGGGCACGGAAGCGCACCACGTCGAGGTCACGCGCCCGGGCGAAGCCGTCGCGCGCCGCCGACGAGTCCCCCCCGGCGAGGGCGGCGCGCGCCCCGGCGTAGGCCGTGTCGGCCGCCGCGTTCGAGGGCGAGGCGAACGGAGCCTGGTCGCGCACGTTGCTGGCCTGGCTGGCGACAAACACCGGGATGCCGGCACGCCGGAAGGTGGCGAGCAGGGCGCCGAGATTGGCCCCGTACTGCGCCGCGCCGCGCTCGAACAGGTCGCCGTCGAGCACGACCTCGCGATCGCGGGCGAGCACCTCCATGAAGCTCGGCGCCGAGTCGGCGGCCGCGTCGGGGCTCCCCGCCAGCACGCGGCGCACCGCCATCCCGAGGCGGAGGCGTTGCAGCTGAAGCGAGGCGCGCACCAGGACCGGCGCCAGCGCCCCGCCCCGTGCCGAGGCGGCGCCCAGCACGCCGTAGTACTCGTTATGCCCGGCATACACGAGCACGGCGTCGGGATGGGCCGCCACCACCTCGCCGGCCAGGTCGCGCATCGCGACGCTGTTGGTGGCGGCAATGCCAAGGTTGATCACCTCCACCGAGTCGCCCGGGAGGACGTCGCGCAGCGCGTCCCGCAACAGCCGGGAGAAGGTCCCGTTGCGCGGGTACGGGAAGCCGGCGGTGGTGGATTCGCCCATCACGAAGAGCCGGAACCCGTTGGCCGGCTTGCGGCTGGCGAAGAACTCCGCCGGCGGGGCCGGCGCGTTCGCCGTCGGGCCGAAGTACCGCCGCCCCACCTGGGGGTTGGCCACCAGGTACCGGCCGTCTCCCACCACGGCGGGGACGAAGAGCGGGAACGAGGTGTCGGGGCCGAACAGGCGCAACGCCCCCTCCGCCATGCCCAGCAGGATGAACGGCACGAGGAGCGTGATGGCCAGGAACACGCGTCGCCGCGCGGGCGTGAGCCCGGCGCGACGCCCCTGCGCCGCCCTGCCTGGCGAACGCCCCGACTCCGACGCGGAACCCGCGGCGTGCCGCGGGGCGCGCGCCCCGGACGCCGCACGCTTCCCCTCCCCCTCCCCCTCCCGTCGCCTGCGACTCAAAAGATCGAGTAGATGAAGGGTGCCAGCGCCGACCCCTGCACCGCGACGAGGAGCGCCCCCGACAGCACCAGGATCGCCACGATGGGCAGGAGCCACAGCTTCTTGCGCTCCCGCATGAAGGCCCACAGCTCGCGCATCACGTTCAGCATGCCGTTTCTCTCGCCCGTCGTCTCAGAACTGCCGCTCCAGCCGGCGGCGTGCCGCCTCGTCGTCGACCGCATCGCGCGTGACCCAGTAGCTCGCCGCCCGCGCTTCGCGCGCCAGCGGCGAGCGGCCGAGCGTGCGGCGGACGATACCGATCGGGGTCAGCACCACCCAGTATACCAGCGCGTAGAATACTGGCGCGGTGACGCGGGAGAGCGCCACGCCGAGCGCCATCCACGCCGCGCGGAGCGGGGCGAGTCGGCGGGGGACGAGGAGGGCCAGCGCCGCGAAGACGCCGGCCACCGCGAACAGGACCCGCCCCGGCGCCGGCCGTGACCGAAGCAGGGCCACGGCGCCAAGCACGGCGAATCCCGCGGCCACCGTGAGCGCGAATTGCCTCCCCTCGCGCGCGGTCAGTCGGGGATGAGCGTCGCCTGCCATCGCGCCGGGTCGGTGGAGGGTTGCTCCCCCTTGAAGAGGAGGAACGGGGGGATCGCCAGCACGTCGAGGTCGGTCCGCATGAAGCAGGCGTACGCATCGCGCGGACTGCAGACGATCGGCTCGCCGCGCACGTTGAACGAGGTGTTCACCAGCACGGGGCACCCGGTGCGTGCCTCGAACGCCACCAGCAGGGCGTGCAACCCGGGTGACGCCTCGCGCGTCACCGTCTGCAACCGCGCCGAGTAGTCGAGGTGCGTGACCGCCGGGATGTCGGAGCGCGGCTCGTTGAGGCGATCGATCCCCCAGGCCCCGCTGTCGCGGGGCGGGGTGCGCCGCGCCGGCACGATCGGGGCCACCAGGAGCATGTAGGGCGATGGGGCGTCGAGCGCGAAGTACTCCCGCGCGCGCTCCGCGAGGACGGCCGGGGCGAAGGGGCGGAACCCCTCGCGAAACTTCACCTTGAGGTTGATCGTGGCCTGCATGTGCGGCGCGCGCGGATCGGCCAGGATGCTGCGGGCGCCTAACGCGCGCGGCCCGAACTCCATGCGCCCGTCGAACCACCCCACCACCTGCCCGGCGGCGAGCGCCTCGGCGGTGCGCGCCACCACCCCCTCGCGCGACAGCTCGTGCATCACCGCCCCCTCGCCCTCGAGCGCGGAACGGACCGCCGCGGCATCGTAGCCGGGCCCGAGCAGCGCCCCGCGCATCCCGTCGTGCCGGCCATCGGCCACGCGCGCCCCCTCGAAGTAGCGATGCCAGGCCAGGAGCGCCGCCCCCAGTGCGCCCCCCGCGTCGCCGGCGGCGGGCTGCACCCAGAGCGCATCGGCCACCCCTTCGCGCACCAGCTTCCCGTTGGCCACGGCGTTGAGCGCCACGCCCCCCGCCAGGCAGAGGCGCCGGCTCCCCGTCACCTGCAACGCCGTGCGGGCCATGCGGCGCACCACCTCCTCGCACACCTCCTGCACCGAGCGGGCAAGGTCCATCTCCCGCTGCGTCAGCGGTGACTCCGGGACGCGGGGCGGGCCGCCGAACAGCGCCGAGAAGCGCCGGTTCGTCATCGCCAGCCCGCCCATGTAGTCGAAGTAGCGCTGGTCAAGGGTGAACGACCCGTCGTCGCGCAGCGACAGCAGGTGGCGGTAGATCGCGTCCACGTATCGCGGCTCGCCATAGGGGGCGAGCCCCATCAGCTTGTACTCGCCCGAGTTCACCCGGAACCCGGCGTGGTACGTGAAGGCCGAGTACAGGAGCCCGAGCGAATCGGGGAAGTGCAGCTCGCGCAGGACGCGCAGCCGGTGGCCCTCGCCGTGCGCGATGCTGGCGGTGGCCCACTCCCCGACGCCGTCGATCGTGAGGACGGCCGCCTCCGGGAACGGCGACGGGTAGAACGCACTGGCCGCGTGCGACTCGTGGTGCTCGGTGAACAGGACGCGCCCGGCATAGCCGCCCAGCGCCGCGCGCAGCTGCCCCTCCAGCGTCAGGCGCTGGCGGCTCCACAGCGGGGCGGCATGCAGGAACGAGCGGACCCCGCGCGGGGCGATCGCGAGATACGTCTCGAGGAGGCGGTCGAGCTTGAGGAGCGGCTTGTCGTAGAAGGCGACCGCATCCAGGCGCGACGCCTCGATCCCGCCCTGCCGCAAGCAGAACGCCGCGGCGCGGGACGGGATCGACTCGTCGCCCTTGCGGCGACTGAACCGTTCCTCCTGCGCCGCGGCGACGATCTCGCCGTTGCGGACGAGACAGGCGGCACTGTCGTGGTAGAAGGCGGAGACGCCGAGGAGGTAGCGGTCGGACACGCCCGATTTCGCCTCGGCCGCCGGTGGGCTACACCTGCTCCGCCTTCTCCGTCACCACCCGCACCTGGTTGTCCACCACCTGCAGGAAGCCCCCTTCCACCGCGAAGCTCCCCTGCGCGCCGTTGGCCCCGAGGCGAAGCGTCCCCTTCCCCAGCAGCGTCATCATCGGCGCGTGCGAGGTGAGGATCCCCACTTCGCCATCGAAGGCGGGGGCGGTGAGGGAGGACACCTCTCCCTCGAACAACGTCCGTTCCGGCGAGATGACCGAGACCGTGAGCATCGTTAGGCCTTGGCGAGGCGCTCGGCGTTCTTGATGATGTCGTCCGCGCCGCCGCACATGAAGAACGCCTGCTCCGGGTACTGGTCGAACTCGCCGGCGCAGAGGCGCTCGAACGAGGAAATCGTCTCCTCGAGCTTGACGTAGGCGCCCTTCATTCCCGTGAACTGCTCGGCCACCGCGAACGGCTGCGACATGAAGCGCTGCAGGCGGCGCGCCCGGCCCACGACCTTCTTGTCATCTTCCGACAGCTCGTCCATGCCGAGGATGGCGATGATGTCCTGGAGCTCCTTGTAGCGCTGCAGGATGCGCTGCACCTCGATGGCCACCTTGTAGTGGCGCTCGCCGATGAACTGCGGGTCGAGGATGCGCGACGACGAGTCGAGCGGGTCGACCGCGGGGTAGATCCCGAGCTCCGTGATCTTGCGGTTGAGCACGACCGTGGCGTCGAGGTGGGCGAACGCGGTCGCCGGCGCCGGGTCGGTGAGGTCGTCGGCGGGGACGTAGATCGCCTGCACCGAGGTGATCGAGCCGTTGCGCGTCGAGGTGATGCGCTCCTGCAGGTCGCCCATCTCCGTGGCCAGCGTCGGCTGGTAGCCCACGGCGCTCGGCATGCGTCCCAGGAGCGCCGAGACTTCGGAACCCGCCTGCGTGAAGCGGAAGATGTTGTCGATGAAGACGAGCACGTCGGCGTTCTCGCGATCGCGGAAGTACTCGGCCACCGTGAGCCCCGAGAGGCCCACGCGGAGGCGCGCGCCCGGCGGCTCGTTCATCTGCCCGTAGATCAGGGCGACCGAATCGAGGATGCCGGCTTCCTTGAACTCGAGGTACAGGTCGTTCCCTTCGCGCGTGCGCTCACCCACGCCGCAGAACACCGACTTGCCGCCGTGTCCCTTGGCCACGTTGTTGATGAGCTCCTGGATGACGACCGTCTTGCCCACGCCGGCGCCGCCGAAGAGCCCGATCTTCCCACCCTTCACGAACGGGGCGATGAGGTCGATGACCTTGATGCCCGTCTCGAAGATCTGCGTCTTGGGCTCGAGGTCGACGAAGTCGGGGCGCTTGCGGTGGATCGGCCAGCGCTCGACCGACGCCGGGATCTCGGGGCCATTGTCCACCGGCTCGCCGAGGACGTTGAGGATGCGCCCCAGCGCCGCGGAGCCGACCGGGACCGAGATGGCGGCGCCGGTGTCGAGCGCCTCCATGCCGCGGACGACGCCGTCGGTCGTCGACATGGCGACCGCGCGCACCTGGTTGCGTCCGATGTGCTGCTGCACCTCGGCCACCACGCGAATCGGCTCGCCCGCGTCGGTCTTGCCGCGGATCTCGAGCGCGTTGTAGAGCTCAGGCAGCGCGTCGGTGTCGAATTCCACGTCGACGACGGGACCGATGACCTGGACGATGCGGCCGATGGTCTGAGTGGCAGCGGGTGCGGACATATCGCTAAGAGAGGTCGGGAGACGGGAGACGGGAGACGGGAATTCGGTTGCGTGAGGGCGGGGCTTGATCGCGATCAGGGGGGCGGACTCCGGTCGACCCGAAGCGCCGCGAAGCGGCACTTCCGTCTCCCGACTCCCGTCCGATCCTACTCGAGCGCCGCAGCGCCGCCGACGATTTCCGCGATTTCCTGCGTGATCTGCGCCTGCCGGGCACGGTTGTAGGTGCGGCGGTAGACGGAGAGGAGCTCGGTCGCGTTGTCGGTGGCGTTCTTCATGGCCGTGCGGCGCGCGATGTGCTCCGCAGCGGCCGTCTCGACCAGCGTACGATACATCGTGTTCCGAACGTAGGACGGGAGGAGCTCCGTGAGGATCTCCTCGGCCGAAGGAAAGAGGAGGTAATCCGGCGCCGCCCCCTCGCGTTCGGGCGGGATCACCGGGAGGACCTGCGCCGTGGTCGGCGGGCAGGAGAGCACCGACTTGAAGTGCGCGTAGACCACGTAGACCGCGTCGAGCGAGCCGTCGATGAAGCGCTGCATGAGCGCGTCCACGAGCGATGCCGCGTCGGCGGAGGTCGGGCGGTCGCTGATGTCGGTCCGCGCGGTGGCGAGGGGCTCGCCCAGGTAGCGGAAGTAGCCGATTCCCTTGCGCCCCGTGATGTGGAGCTCGGCCTCGATCCCCTGCGCGCGCAGGCGTTGCAGCTGCGCGCGGGTCTCCTTGATCAGGTTCGCGTTGAAGCCGCCCGCCAGCCCGCGGTTGGAATTGATCAGGATCACGGCCGCGGTACGCGGCCGGGCCGGCTGCCGCAGGAGCGGGAACCGCTCGGCCAGCTCGGGGGTGTACAGCGACGAAATGACCTCCGTGAGGGCGTTCGCATACGGCCGGGCGGCGTGCACCCGGTCCTGCGCCCGCTTCATCTTGGACGTCGAGACCATCTCGAGCGTGCGCGTGATCTTCCGGGTGTTCTCGGTCGACTTGATGCGCGCCTTGAGTTCTCTGCCTTTGGCCATTCGTTAAAGGACGAGAGGACGGGAAGACGGGAAGGCGAGGGACATCAGCGCGCCACCTTCTTGAACGCCTCGATGCCCTGCTTGAGCGCGGCCTCGGTGTCCTTCGAGAGCACCTTCTCCTTCCTGATGGCATCGCCGACCTGCGGGAACTGGGCGACCATGAAGTCGAGGAAGGCCCGTTCCCACTCGCGCACCTTCGCGACCTCGACGTCGTCGAGGTAGCCGTTGGAGACCGCGTAGATGATCTGCACCTGCTGCTCCACCGGCATCGGCGCGTACTGCGGCTGCTTGAGCACCTCCACCGTGCGGGCGCCGCGCTCGAGCTGCTTCTTGGTGGCCGCGTCGAGGTCCGACGCGAAGGCGGCGAAGGCCTCGAGTTCACGGTACTGCGCCAGGTCCAGGCGGAGGCGCCCCGCCACCGAGCGCATGGCCTTGATCTGCGCCGAGCCGCCCACGCGCGACACCGAGATGCCGGCGTTGATGGCGGGGCGCACGTTGGCGTAGAACAGGTCCGTCTCGAGGAAGATCTGCCCGTCGGTGATCGAGATGACGTTGGTCGGGATGTAGGCCGACACGTCGCCCGCCTGCGTCTCGATGATCGGGAGCGCGGTGAGCGAGCCGCCGGGCTTCTTGATCACCTTGCCGTCGACCACGTCGGCGTCCTCCCGCAGCTTCGCGGCGCGCTCGAGGAGGCGGGAGTGGAGGTAGAAGACGTCGCCGGGGAAGGCCTCGCGCCCCGGCGGGCGGCGGAGCACCAGGGAAAGCTGGCGGTAGGCGGCCGCCTGCTTCGACAGGTCGTCGTAGACGCACAGCGTGGCCTGCCCCTCGTCGTACATGAAGTACTCGGCCATCGCGGCGCCGGTGTACGGCGCGATGTACTGCATCGGCGCCGGATCGGAGGCGGCGGCGACGACGACGATGGTGTAGTCCAGCGCCCCCTGCTGGCGCAGCTTCTCGACCACCGAGGCCACCGTCGACGCCTTCTGCCCGATGGCGACGTAGACGCAGATGACCCCCTGCCCCTTCTGGTTGATGATCGTGTCGACGGCGATGGCCGTCTTGCCGGTGCCGCGGTCGCCGATGATGAGCTCGCGCTGGCCGCGGCCGATCGGGATCATGGCGTCGATCGACTTGATGCCGGTCTGCAGGGGCTCCTTCACCGGCTGCCTAACGATGATTCCGGGAGCCTGGGACTCGACGAGACGGGTGTGCGGGGTGACGACGGGCCCCTTGCCGTCGATGGGACGCCCGAGGGCGTCGACCACACGGCCGACGAGCGCCGGACCGACCGGCACCTCGAGCACGCGGGCCGTGCGCCGCACCTCGTCGCCCTCCTTCAGCTGCAGGTAGTCGCCGAGGATGACCGCGCCGATGTTGTCCTCCTCGAGGTTCAGCGTCAGGCCGACGACCTTGTTCCCGGTCTCGGACGACGTGATCTCGAGCATCTCGCCCGCCATCGCCTTCTTGAGGCCGTAGATGCGGGCGATCCCGTCCTTCACCTCGAGGACCGTCCCCACTTCCTCGACGTCGAGTGCATGCAGATCCGCCGCCTCGATTTCGCGGAGGAGGATGTCCTTGATTTCACCGGGACGCAGGATCGTATCGGAAGCCATAACGAGACCGTGGCAGGAAAGAAGCGGGGTGCGATAGGTGTTAAGCTTGTGAAAATTATCACAAGGCTGGGCCGCATTCAAGCAATCGGGGGGCGATTTCCCGTGCGGCACCACGCACGGCGCGCGCGCCGCCTCGCCTACGCGCTCCCCTTCCGCGTCCGCACCGTCACCAGGCGGCTCCGCATCCGGCCGTGAACGAAGTGCTCCACCAGGTCCACGGTCCGCAGTCGCGCCAGTGATGTCGGCCGGATCCCCAGGATCCGCTGCGACGTCGTGCTCAGGTGCGATGACGAGGCGAACCCCAGCACGCGCGCCACGTCGCCGACGTCGTAGCCCGGGTTCTTCGACAGTTCGGCCGCCGCCGCCAGGCGGATGAGGTCGATGACCCGCTTCAGGTTGGGCGCCCCCGCCGCCCCGAAGGCGCGGCTCAGGTGCTCGCGCGTGACCCCGAGCGCCGCCGCCACCACCCTGGTGTGGATGGTGCGGCCGGCATGGGCCACCACCACGCCCCAGCTGCGGCGCCGAAGGGGGGTATCCAGGCGCAGCGCCTCGGGCGGCTCGGCCAGCGCGGCGGCGAAGCGCGTGGTGAAGGCCCGCTGCGTCACGATCTCCCGCAACACGTGGCGGTCGGCCCCCTCCACCACGAGGTCGGCGAAGTCGTACGCCGCCGCGCGCGCCGCAATCGACGCGTCGTTGGCTCGGTACGGCGACAGCCCGACGAACGGGGTGCTCGGAAACTCCCGCGCCAGCTCGATCGCCCGCATCACGTCCTCGGTCGCCCCGCCCAGGTCGACGAGGGCCGCATCGACGAGCCCCACGCGGAAGGCGCGCTCGAAGTCGCGCACGCTGCGCGCCAGCGAGAGGCGGGTGCGACGACGCGGGAAGGCGTCCTTCACCACGTGGCGCGCGCGATCGCGCGTCGCGAGGACGAGCACGGAGAGCGGAACCGCCCCGGGCGCGGCGACGTCGTTCATGCGCTCAGGAAGCGGTCGGCGTCGCGCTCACGAGTTCGAACGCGCGTCGCAGGACGGCACGCGCATTCTCGTACGACACCAGCTCGATCGCCCGCTCGAACGGCTCCCAGCGGCACGCGGTGATCCCCTCGTCGCGCTGCGGGCAGGTCGCCGCCGTGTCGGTTTCCATCAGGTAGAAGTGACAGACCTTGTGGATCAGGCGGCCGCGGAATCGGAAGTACCAGTCGATCGTCTCGATCTCGCCCCGCAGCCGCAACACCTCGAGCCCGGTCTCCTCGGCGACCTCCCGCATGGCCGCCGCGTCGGCGGTCTCCCCCGTCTCGAGATGCCCCTTGGGAAAGCCCCAGTTCCGGTACGAATCGCGAATCAGGAGGAAGAGCGGCCGCCCCTCGGCGACGCGAACCACGACCCCCCCCGCCGAGACTTCCTCCCGGGCCCTCCCCCCGCTCCGCGCCATCGCTCAGATCCCGTGCGACGACTCGTCGTCCACTTCCGCTCGTCCCTCGACGAACTGGCGCACGATGGGATCCTCGCTGTTCCGGATCTCATCGACCGTCCCGACCTGGCGCACCCTCCCCTCGTAGAGCATGGCGATCTTGGTCCCCACGCGATACGCGCTCCGCATGTCGTGCGTGATCACGATCCCGGTGACCCCGAGCTTGTCGCGCATCCGAACCATCAGCTCGTCGATGACGGCGCTGGTCACGGGGTCGAGCCCGGTGGTCGGTTCGTCGTACAGGATGTACTTGGGACGCAGGGCGACGGCGCGGGCGAGCCCCACGCGCTTGCGCATCCCGCCCGAAAGCTCGGCGGGGAAGCGCTCCTGCACATTCGGGAGATCGACGAGCTCCAGGACCTCGTGGACGCGCTCGTCGATCTCGCGCGACGAGAGCTGTCCCTGCTTCCGCAGCCCCATGGCGACGTTCTCGCCGATGCTGAGCGAGTCGAACAGCGCGGCGAACTGGAACACGTAGCCGATGCGGGCACGGAGGGCGTACAGCTCACGTCGCGAGAGCTTGGGGACCTCCAGCCCGTCGACCATCACGCTCCCCTGGTCCGGCTCGAGCAGCCCCACGATGTGCTTGATGGCCACCGACTTCCCGCTGCCGGAATAGCCGATGATGACCATCGTCTCCCCCTCGAGGACGTCGAGGGTGAAGCCCTGCAGCACCTTTTTTGGGCCGAACGCCTTGTGGACGTTGTTCAGGGAGATCAAGAGAGGACGAGAGGACGGAAAGGCGAGAAGACGGGACGGTGCGGGGACATGAGGGCAATCAACAGCACGAAGGGGCGCGGCGCGGGGACGCGGCGCCGTGCACCGCGCGCGATCCCGCCGAACGCAACACGGGCGAGCCGGAGAGGCTCGCCCGTGGGTGTTGAACGCGCGGGAGCGGAACGCTCAGGCCGCGAAGCTGGAGAGGGCGCGCCCCACGTCGCCCTCGCGCAGGCGCTTGAGGGCGCGATCGCGCAGCTGGCGCACGCGCTCGCGCGTGACGCCGAGCATCGAACCGATCTCCTCGAGCGTGTGCTCGCGCCCGCCCTCGAGCCCGAAATACAGGCGGAGGACCTTCGCGTCCCGAGGGGGGAGCGTGGACAACGCAAGCTCGATCTCGTCGGAGAGGAAGCGGTTCATCGCCTCTTCCTCGGTGTCCGGCATCTCGTCGGCGACGAAGCGCTCGATGAGGGCCCGGTCGCCTTCCGGATCCATCGGGGCGTCGAGGCGCACGTCGCCCGTGTTGAGCGCGGCGAGCGACTGCACGACGTCGACCGAGAGCCCCGTCAGCTGCGCCAACTCCTCCGGCGTGGGCTCGCGCCGCAGCTTCTGGCGGAGGATCTCCGACGCCTTGATGATGCGCGACAGGTCGGCGGTGCGGTTCAGGGGGACGCGCACGGTACGCCCCTGGCGCGCGAGCGACGACAGGATGGCCTGGCGAATCCACCACACAGCGTAGGAGATGAACTTCACCCCCTGGTCCGGGTCGAACTTCCGCGCCGCCGTGAGGAGGCCGACGTTCCCTTCCCCGATGAGATCGATGAGGGGGAGGCCACGGTTCTGGTACTTCTTGGCGACCGAAATCACGAAACGGAGGTTACGCTTGACCAGCTCCTGCAGCGCGTCCTGGTCGCCCGCGCGGATCTTGCGGGCAAGCTCGATTTCCTCCGCCGCCTTGAGCAGCGGGTAGGTGCTGACCTCGTAGAGGTACTGATCGAGGATGTCGCGCTCCGGCTCGCTCGGCGCGATCCCCTGTGGGGTCGTCCGACGGCGGCGGCGCTTCACTTCAGTCATTGAATAAAGTCCTCAGGGACTTGGAGTATGTGGAACAGGGGGAGGCGGTGCGCCGGTACCGCTCGACAGGCACTCGCTGCAACCCGGAAGGACCTCGTCAGGCTAACGCAGGAGTGGAAAAAGTCGCTGGAAAATACTGGCCGCTGGCCAAATCGCTAGGGTGGATTTCTTGACATGATTACTACTCCCGGATACACTTCCCGGTTCCTGAAAGCGACGGATTTCAGCGTCGTCGCCAGCGGGGGCGTAGCTCAGTTGGGAGAGCGCTTGAATGGCATTCAAGAGGTCAGGGGTTCGATTCCCCTCGCCTCCATGGCCGAGAGGACCCGGCCTGGAAGAGTGGAAGGGCCGTGCCGCCGGGCAAGGATTGCAGCTCGCGAGCACGGAACGCTGTCGGGAAGTCTGCGGGAATAGCTCAGTTGGTAGAGCACAACCTTGCCAAGGTTGGGGTCGCGGGTTCGAGTCCCGTTTCCCGCTTCGCAGCGCAGAGCAGGCCGTGCATGCACGGTATGAGAAGTTCCTCATTCGCGTGCACCCGCACGACGGCGGAAGCCGGCCGGGACAACGGGAGCTCAGCGGTTGATCGGGCGGTTAGCTCAGTTGGTTAGAGCGCCACGTTGACATCGTGGAGGTCACAAGTTCGAGTCTTGTACCGCCCATACGCCCTCGGCCATGCCGGGGGCGTTGGTATTTCCGGGAGACGGGAGACGGGAGACGGGAGACGGGCGGCGCACGGCCCCGTGTCACTTGACGACCCTCCGGGGGGTGTCTACCTTCCGCGTTCTTCGATCGGATCGTAGCCGAAGCCGATCGGGGACGGCAGGTGATGGTGCGGTAAGCGCTGATGGTGAGCGCCCTTAGCTCAATTGGATAGAGCATCTGACTACGGATCAGAAGGTTGGGAGTTCGAGTCTCTCAGGGCGCATACATCACCTGGCAGTCTGGCAGTTTCGGGGCGTAGCGTAGCCCGGTAGCGCGCCTGCTTCGGGAGCAGGAGGTCGCTGGTTCAAATCCAGTCGCCCCGACTGGGACATGGTAACAGCCAAGACGTCCGCAACCTCTTGTTGAATAAGAGGTTGCGGACGTCTTGGCTTGAAGCGGTCGCGATACGCATGTCGGTGACCTCGAGAATTTGGGGCCCATAAGGGCCCATAAGTGGCGACATGTACCGGTCGGCTCACCTCGCCGAACGCGGCTAAGGCCTCGGCCTGCCCCGGATCGCGCGAAGCGAGTGCGGAGTGTCCGCGCCCGCCTGAGCGGTCGGGTCGCGCCCCGTGAGCAAATCCTGCTCGAACTCCTGATGCGCGTCCTGTGCGGCGACCAGCGTGTGCCGCCGCTGCCGCTTCCGATAGATGGACTCGCGCATCTGCTCGCTCGTGCCTGAGAAGACATTCTTCACAAGCGGGTCGCTTGAATAGGCGGAAGCCACCTCCGCGACGAGGCGACGGAATCCGCGAGTGCCCCGCGTGGGAATGGAGGGAACGCCGACCAGACGCTCGAACTCCCGGAGCATGGACAGGATCGACCGGCCCGCCATCGAAACTGGAATCTCCCCCGCTCGGAACGCGCGGACTCCCGCACGCAGCTTCCCTCCCGGAAACAGCGGATAGTCGTCGATCTTCCCCCGGGCTCGCGCAGCCTCGAGTTCGCGGAGGTGACCCGTTCCCATGGCTACGTTCATGACTTCGCGACCCAGCGCGCTGAGCAGACGCTGTTCGCCCTTCTTGCGCCCGCTCCCAGGCACCACGACTTGGCACTGGTTCCCGTCGCCCACTCCAAAGCGGAGATTCGACCATCGAAGGCGGGCGACCTGCTCAGCGCGGTAGCCGACCGCGAAGACAAGCAGCATTGCCAGTCTCGGGTCGGCGAGATGTCGGTTCTGCAGCATGCGCGAGTACTCGTCGAACGTGTACATCTCGCCCTCAGTCTCGTACTTACCGGGGACTTCTCGACCCGTCCACTTCTGCCAGTCGCTGCGCAACGTCGCCCGCCAGCCGACCGGCGGCAACAGAACGAATGGTGAGAGGAGACGTTGCTTCCGCAGCCACGACGCAACGCGGAAGACCGTGTTGACACAGGTTTCCGTCCAGCGCGGCCCACCTCCGTCCTTCGTCAAGGGTGTAGGGCGTGCCACCTTTACCACACGCGTGCGCTTCCCTTCACTGCCGCGCTTCTTGAGCGCCAGCTGTTGGATCCGGCGCTCGACTTCTGCGCGCCGTTCGGCACTACACGCGGACTGCAATTCCTTACGGAGCGCACGGATGAGCGGCTGGGTCGACTCCGCGAGCGGCTTCTCCTTTCGCCTGGCTTCAACTTCTTTCGCGAGCTCCCGGCGGACGCTCTCCTCCAGCGATTTCGGGTCATGGGCGAAGCGCCACTCGGTCGCCAGCTGTCGAGGATATGCGTCGAGCAGATCCCACTCGGTGAGGGACGAGTACACGCGATTTCTCCCGAAGTGCTGGACTGCGGTCCGCATCGCACGAATCGCGTCCGGCCGATGTGAGGAGCCCGGCGGATAAAGCGCCGAGTTATCGGGGCGCTCCAACCGCTCTAGGGAATCTCTGAATAAGTGCCCCTTGCATCGCGCGCCGAACGGGTCGGTATTGGCGGTCGAACCCCGTGCCGGGAGTATCTGCGATGAGTGAGCAG
>MEDZ01000051.1 GCA_001724275.1 Gemmatimonadetes bacterium SCN 70-22 | reverse complement strand
TGTCGACGAAGCTGCAGAAATGTCCGTGCATCAGCGGATGGAGCTTGACCACCGTGTGCAGTCCCCGCTCTCCGAGCCGAGACGTGAGCTCCGCGGCGTCGACGGTGACGGTGCCGTCGAGGCGGAACGTCGGAGCGAACACCGCGACGCGCACCCCGCGCAGATGAGGATGCCGTTCGTAGATGCGCTCGCGGGTCGCCTCCGCCCGGGCCGGGTCACGGAGGCGGTCGACGCGGGGCAGGGGCGCGACCACCACCCGGTCAAGCGGTGTGCCGAATGCCTCGGCGTACGCCGGCCGGCACTCTTCGGCGCTCGTGAGCACCAGGTCGTACCCCTGATGCATGCGCATGGCGGCCGCGAGACGTTCGTCGCGACCCTCGTCCTGTCCGAGAATGCTGAGGCCGAACTTCTTGAAAGCGCCCAGTGCGTGCCAGATCTGGATGACGGTCAGCGACCGACGGTGGGTGAGCACGCTCGCCACGATCGCGTACGTGTCGACGACCAACACCTGAGCGGTCGCCACGTGATACAGCTGGGTCAGCATGTGCAGGGCGTACCGCGCCTTGCCGACGATCCCCGGCGGCACCATGCGCACCAGGGAGACGACCCTCACCGACGGGTCGAGGGCGGTGATCGCCTCGCGCACGTCGAGGAAATCCTGCGGTTCCGTCGTGTGTTCACGGCTGATCATCACCACCTTTCGGCGCACGGGCAGTAGCTTCAACGGTGCGTAGACCAGCCTCAGGCTGGTGCGCGCCAGCCAGGCGACGGCCAGTTGGATGCCGATGCGCCCGCCCAGCCGGGTGGGTTCGGGAGTCCCGCCCGGGGCGACGGTGGCGGCATCCACGTCGGCGTGGCGACGGAGGATGACCTCCCGCACGATCCGCTCCGCCCCGACCCCCTCCGCCTCCGCCGCGAAATTCGGCAGCACCCGGTGCCGAAGCACCGGCGCCGCCACCCGGCGAATGTCCTCCGGCGCCACCGCCATGCGACCGCTCAACAGCGCGTGCGCCTTGGCGCCAAGGATCAACGCCTGCCCCGCGCGCGGCCCCGCCCCCCAGCGCGCATACTTGCGCACCAGCTCCGGCGCCCCCGGCGAATCGGGACGCGTGGCCCGCGCCAACGCCGCCGCGTACCGCAACGCCGGCTCGCTCGCCGCCACGTCGCGCGCCAGCCGCTGCAGCGCCAGCACCTCCGCTCCATCCAGCACCGGCTCGAGCTCCACCCCCTCCCGCCCCGTCGTGGCCCGCAGGATCGCCACCTCCTCCTCTTCCCCGGGGTAGCCCACCCGGATGTCGAACAGGAACCGGTCGAGCTGCGCCTCGGGGAGCGGATACGTCCCTTCCTGCTCGATCGGGTTCTGCGTGGCGAGCACGAAGAACGGCTCCGGGAGGCGCATCGTCTCTCCCGCCGCCGTCACCCGGTGCTCCTGCATCGCCTCCAGCAGCGCCGCCTGCGTGCGCGGCGGGGCACGGTTGATCTCGTCCGCCAGCACGATGTTGGCAAAGACCGGCCCCTTCACGAAGCGGAACGCGCGCCCCCCCGTGCTGCTGTCCTCCTCCAGGATCTCCGTCCCCGTGATGTCGCTCGGCACCAGGTCGGGCGTGAACTGGATGCGCCGGAAGTCGAGCCGCATGGCATCGGCCACCGAGCGGATCATCAGCGTCTTCGCCAACCCGGGGACCCCCACCAGGAGCGCGTGCCCCCCGGCCAGGATCGCCATCAGGATCTCGTCGATCACGTCGCGCTGCCCCACGATGCGGCGCGCCACTTCCTCGCGTAGACGCGACGCAGCCGCCAGCAACGCCTCGGGCGTGGTGGCGGCAGCGGACGAAGACCTGGGAGAAACGGACGGAATACTCAGCGGACTGGACGACGACGACGGTTGGTGAGCAGGAAGATCGATCCGTGCTTCGCGCCGGCATCGGCCAGCGATACCCGCTCGTCGAGCACTTCCCAGCCGGCCAGCTTCATCACGTACCCCGCCACGCTCCCCTCCTCGTCAGGCATCATCGCCTGCAGGGCGCGCTCCTTCACGACCGAGACCGGCGTGTCGGCGGGGGCATCGATGCGAACGGTATCCCACACCTCGGGCACCTGCACCCGGATCGTGATGACCGGCTCGCTCCCCGTGCCAAGGCGGATTACGTCGGGACGGCTCCGCAGCTGCGCCGTGAACGGGACGCTCATGCCGTCACCTCGGCGGCCGGAGGGAGCGTGGCGAAGAAGCGGGAGACCTGGGCATCGAACATATACGTGCCCACGGTGACCACCGTTGCCCCGTCGCGCTCGACGGCGCCGACCGCGATCTCCTCCCCCCCCTGCCCCCGGAAGGTGGCGTACGACGGTCCCTCCTGCTCGGGGAAGGCCGAGTAGATGCTGACGCGCCGCGTGAAGAACTCCTTGGCGGCGGCCAGCACCTCGGCCGGGGTCAGCGTCGTGCGCGTCTCCTGCAGCGTGCGTCGTTGCGTCATGCCCGTCTCACGTGATCGTTAGGTTGCCCCGCGCATCCAGCACGGGCTCGAACTCCAGCGGGATCGACACCGTGAACGTCGTCCCCGACCCCGGCGCCGAGTCCATCTCCACGTCCCCGCCCAGCACCCGGCTGAGACGCCGGGCCAGCGCCAGCCCCAGCCCCGAACCGCCGTAGCGGCGCGTCGCCGAGCCATCCGCCTGCCGGAACTCCTCGAACACCAGCGCGTGCGACTCGGCCGGGACCCCGATTCCGGTATCGGCGATTCGGTACTGCACCCGGTCGCCCGCCAGCGAGACCCCGACCTCGACGTGCCCGCGCTGGGTGAACTTGTAGGCGTTGCGCAGCAAGCTAACCAGGATCTTGGCGATTTTCTTCCGGTCCGACCTGATGCGCGGAAGGAATCGCGGCGGGGGCGCCACGACCAGCTCCACCTCCTCCGGGCGCCCGGGGACGGTCTCGACCACCTCCTGCAGCACCAGCGCCGGGTCGAACTCCTCGATGAACAGCGACAGTTCCCCGCGATTCAGCGTCGTCAGCTCGAGGAGGTCCTCGATCAGTTCCAGGAGTCGTTCGCTCGAGCGCTTCACGTGGTGCAGGTCCTGGCGCTGCCCCTCCGTGAGGGGCCCCGAAAGCTCTTCCTGGAGGATCGAGATGTATCCCAGCACCGACGTCAGCGGCGTGCGGAGCTCGTGCGAGATGTTGGCGAGGAACTCGTCCTTGGCCCGCCGGGCCTCGACGACGGCAGCGTACTGCCGCTCCAGTTCGGCGTTCGTCTCGGTCAGCGCCGCATTGGTCCGTCGCAGCTGGTCGATGAGCGAGGCCTTCTCGGCGGTGGCCGCCATCTGGTCGGCGACCAGCCGCATGATCGCCCGCGACTCCTTCTGCCGCGCCCCGGCGTCGGCGAAGTAGAACGTCACCGCCCCCAGCACCCGGCTCCCCGTCTGCAGGGGGAGCGCCACCAGCGACTTGAAGCCCAGCTCCGACGCCACCTCGGCCCAGTCCTCGAGGTCCGTGTCGGCGAAGACGTCGGGGACCTCGATGATCCGCCGCTCGGCCGCCGCCTCGCCGCTGGGGCCGAAGCCGAGCCGGACCCGCATCTCGCTCAGCCACGGGCGAAAGCGGTCGGGCCAGTTGTGCGACGCGACCAGCTGCATCAGCTCCGAGACGCCGTCGACCAGGTAGACCGAGGCGAACGTCGCCCCCACGAGGGGGCTCACCCGGTCGAGGGCGAACTGGAAGACCTCCTCGGGACGGTCGGCGTTGAGGAAGGCGTGCACGATCTCGCGCACCGCCATCAACTCGCGCAGCGACTCCTGGGTCGGCGAGGGCGGAAGGACAGGGGGCGTCGACGCGCGCCTCCTGCCGGGGGGCTGACGAGAGGTCCTGGGCACGGCGGGAGAGTCTAACGCTTGTTCGCCATGCCGTGAAGAACGACGCGCCCGCGGGTCGCCGTCTCCCGCCCCACCCTCACTTCCCGGGCTGCGCGGCCCGCACCTCGACGATGAAAGTGAGGGCGTGCTTCGGCATCGACAGGATCTGTGCCACCGTCTCGGCCACGTCGTCGGGGCGGAGGGCCCACCCCTTGCGCGACCCGCCCGGGGTCAGCTCCGTCGCCACCGAGCCCGGCATCACGACGGAGACCTTCACCCCGTATTCGCGCACCTCGAGCATGAGCGCCTCGCTCAACGCCTGCACGGCGTGCTTGGTGGCGGCGTAGCCGCTCCCGCCCACGAAGCTGTTGCGACCGGCGATGGACGAGATGTTGATCACGTGCCCGGCCCCCCGGGCGATCATCCCGGGCAGGAGCGCTCGCGTGACGTGGTAGATGGCGTCGACGTTGACGTCCATCATCTCCCGCCACTCGCCCGGAGTCAGGTCGATGAACGGCTTGCGGTGCATGACCCCGGCATTGTTGACGAGCACGTCGGCCTGGATCCCGTCGAGGGCGGCGGCGATGGCGGCCGGGTCGCGCAGGTCGACGTCGATGGCGGTGCAGCGTCCCCCACGCTCGGCGATCTCCGCGCCTAACGACCGGAGGGCATCCTCGCTGCGGGCCAGGGCGACGATGTCGTACTCGCGGGCCAGGCGGAGCGCCGTGGCGCGGCCGATCCCCTTGCTGGCTCCGGTGATGACGGCGGTGGGCATTCTGGAGGAGAGGACGAGAGGACGAGAGGACGAGAGGACGAGAGGACGAGAGGACGAGAGGACGAGAGGACGAGAGGACGAGAGCAGGCGACGAGGTCAGGGAGCCAGGGCGCACATCCGCTGCACGATCCCGTGCACCAGCTGCACGCCGAAGCCGAGGGCGTCGACGGGGACGCGTTCGTCGTGCCCGTGCATCCGGTCCTCGTCGTCCTGCGTGAGCGGGAACGGAAGGATGCCGTAGCAGGCGATCCCGGCCTTGCGCAGCGTCGCCGAGTCGGTCGCGCCGGTGGAGAGATACGGCACCGTGATGATGCGCGGGTCCAGCGCGGTGACGCTGTCGGCGATTGCCCGGAACATCGGTGCGTCGATCGGCGACGTCGGGGCGTCGTCGCCGCTGGCGCTCACCTCCAGCGTCACCTCGGGATCTCCCACCACGGCGCACAGGCGCTCGATGCACGCGGTGATCGGCTCGCCGGGGAGGGTCCGGATGTTCAGCGTGGCCTTCGCCTCGGCGGGGATGACGTTGGAGCGGATCCCGCCGCTGACCAGCGTGGGGGAGATCCCGTTGCGGAGGAGCGCATTCATCGACGGGACGGCGGCCAGGGCACCCGCGCCGGCGGCCACGCGCTCGCCATCGCCAGATGCAACGTCGGCCATCGCCTTGCGCAGCGCGGCATCGGGCCAGGCGGCGGCCAGTTGGCCGAAGAACGCGCGCGTGACCCCGGACAGCGCCAGCGGCTCCTCGTGCGCCGCGATGCGGGCGATGGCGTTGGCGAGGCGCGTGATGGCGTTGCCGGGCAGCGGGATGGACGCGTGCCCCGCGGGCCCCCGCGCGGTCACGGTCACGTTGTGCGGGACCTTCTCGGCGCATTGCACGGCGGCATAGAGCGGCTGCCCGTCCACCACGCGGACCCTCCCGCCCTCGTTCAGGGCGACCTCGGCGTCGATCAGTTCGCGGCGGTGCTCGAGCACCCAGTCGATCCCGTACGCCCCCCCCGTCTCCTCATCGGACGTGGCGAGGAAGATGATGTCCCGAGAGGGGCGGCGTCCCGACGCCGCCATCGCGCGACCGACGAGGAGCATCGCGGCCAGGTTGCACGCCAGCATCCCCTTGTCGTCGATGGCGCCCCGCCCGTAGACGTAGCCGTCGCGGAGCTCACCTCCGAACGGGGGGACGCTCCACTTCTCCGCCTCGACCCCCACCACGTCCATGTGCGCCATCAGCAGGAGCGCTCGCGCCGAGCCATCTCCCCGGAGGCGCGCGATCAAGGCCGCCCGTCCCTCGGCCGGCTCATCGAGCCACGTCTCGATCCCCTCGGCACGGAACACCCCGTCGAGGTAGCGCGCCACCGCGAGCTCGTTTCCGGGCGGATTGCTGGAGTCCAGGCGGATCAGCGCCTGCAGGTGGGCGATGGTCTCGTCGAGGATCGTGCGGGAGGGAGTGACGGGCACGTCGGTCATTCGTGGGGAGGGTTGGGGCCAGTGCGAAGCCTAGCCGCGCGCGACGGGGGCTTCCAGAGGACGTCGCGGGGGGCGTGGTGGAGGACGTGGAGCGGATGTGGTGGAGGCGTGCGACGCCACGCCGCATCCCTCCGTCGTCGCCCCTCCCCTCGCAGGCGCGCGTGCCGCACATTGTCGGAGTGCCGACAAACACACCCGAATCCCGGAAGCCGGGGCCACGCGAGGTCGGTGCGTCGCGCCGCATGCTCGCCATCACCGAGTGGGAGCTGCAACGCATCCTGCTCGACATCCACGACGGCCCGGTGCAGCACATGTACGCCGCGCTCTCGCAGCTCGAGCTGATGGAAGCGGCGCTCGAGCGGTCCACCGGCGTCGACTCGGAGGTCCTCCAGCGCAAGGACCGCATCCGCAAGCTCCTCGAGGACGGGCTCAGCGAGGTCCGCTCCTTCATCGGCGCCTTTCGCTCGCCGGAGTTCGAGCATCGCCCGCTCCGGCAGCTGGTGGACGAGCTGATCCTCCAGCACGAGCACCTGACGGACACCCGCATCGTCCTCGAGGCCGACCCCGACCTCCCTCCGGAGGACCTTCCCGTGCGCATCGCCCTGTATCGCATCCTGCAGGAAGGGCTCGCCAACGCCTATCGGCATGGCGGGGCGAGCAAGGTGACGATTGCCCTGCGGGCGGTGCATGGGTCGGCACGCCCGCGGCTTCGCATGTCGATCGTCGACAACGGAGCCGGCTTCGACACCACCAATGCCCTTGGCGAGTCGCACTTCGGGCTGCGCGGGATGCGCGACCGGGTGGAGATGGTCGGCGGATCGTTCGAGCTGGTGAGCGCCCCCGGCCAAGGGACTCGGGTCACCGTGGAGGTCGACGCCTCGTGAACCCGCGCCTCCGCGTCGTCCTCGCCGACGACCACGCCCTGGTGCTGGAGGGGCTGCGATCGCTCCTGGACGCGCAACCCGACATGCAGGTGGTGGGCGCCGCCACCGACGGCGCGCTGGTGATGGACCTGATCCGTGCGCACAAGCCCGATGTCGTGGTGCTCGACCTCGAGATGGGGACGATGAGCGGGCTCGCCTGCCTCGAGCGCATCCGCGCCGAGCGGATACCGGTGCGCGTCCTCGTCCTCTCGGCGTATGGCGACGGGACGTCGATGCGGGCGGCCCTCGACGGCGGTGCCGACGGCTATGCACTCAAGACCGACCCGCCGCGCAACACGGTCGACGCCATCCGCCAGGTCTCGCGGGGGCAGCTCGTCTTCCCGATCGCCGCCCGGCGATGGCTCCTGGGGAAGCCGACCTCGTCGGACCCGCGGCAGCTGACGGAGCGCGAGGAGTCGGTACTGGCCCTCCTCGCCGAGGGGGCCACCAACGCCGAGATCGCCCGCCGCCTGCGCGTGAGCGAGAACACGGTGAAGTTCCACCTGCAGAACCTGTACACGAAGCTCAACGTCGGGAACCGGACCGAGGCGGTGGCGGTCTACCTGCGGGAGCGTGCCCCGAGGCGTTAGGCATGGACTCGTCTTCTCGTCTTCTCGTCTTCTCGTCTTCTCCTCCCATCGTCTTCTCGTCCCATCGCGTGTCCGCCGACTAGCGCATCAGCTCCTGCAGTCGCTCGCTGTTGGTGCGGCTCGAGGTCAGCTTGGTCCCGTCGGCCATGGTGATGACGTACTCGCCATGCCCCCACGGCTCGATGCGCCTGATGCGATCGATGGCGACGATCGCCGAGCGGTGCACGCGCACGAAGCGGTCGGGGTCGAGCCGCGCCTCGATGCCGCGCATCGACTCCCGCACCAGGTGGCGGCGACCGGGGGTGCATAACGCGACGTAGTTCCCCTCCGCCTCCACGCGTTCGATGTCACCCGCCGCCACGAAGTAGACCCCCCTGGCGTCGCGAACGGGAAAGCGCGCCGGGAAGCGCGGCCTCGGGCGCAGCTCGGCGAGTGCCTCGAGCGCGGCTCGCAGCTCGCCGCCGTCGGCCGGCTCGCCCCCCTTCCCCGCCGTCGAGAGCCGCCCCTCGAGTCGCGCGATCGTCCGGTCGAATCGGTCGATGTCCACCGGCTTCACCAGGAAGTCGATGGCCCCGAGGTCGAAGGCCCGTACGGCATGCGAATCGAAGGCGGTCACGAAGACGATCGACGGCAGCGACGCTCCCGCCTCGGCGTCGGCCGCGAGCGCCTCGCCGACGGCCACGCCGTCGAGCTCGGGCATGCGCACGTCGAGGAAGAGGACGTCGACGTGTTGCACCTGCAGGGCATCGAGCACCTCGCCGCCGTCGGCACACTCCGCGACGATTTCGAACGCGGGATGGTGGTCGAGCAACGTCCGCAGGCGGAGGCGGGCGAGCGGCTCGTCGTCGGCGACGAGCACCGACCAGCGGCGTGCCCCCAGCGGGCGGCGCCTTGCCTCTTCCCGGCGCGACGGGTCAGGCATGCGCCCCCGTGGCACGCGGATCGAGGGTGCGCAACGGCAGGTGTACCACGGCCCGTGTCCCCCCGGCCGGCCCCGGCTCGAGGACGAGCGTCCCGGCCGCGCCGTGGAGTTGCCGCAGGCGCCGGCGCGTGTTGCGGACGCCGATGCCGCGCCCGTCGCCGTTCGCCGCCACGCCGTCCGTGGCGTTCGTGGCGTTCGTGGCGTTCGTGGAGTCCGTCCCGTCGCCCTCCGCCTCGTCGCCCCCGTACGCGCGCGCCCCCTCGGCCAGGCCGACCCCGTCGTCCTCCACCGTCAGCCGCAATCGCTGCCCGTCGCGCACCGCCTCGATCCGCACCCGCCCGGCACCGGACCGCTCGCCCAGTCCATGCTCCAGCGCGTTCTCCACCAGCGGCTGCAGCACCATCCAGGGGACCGCCGCGTCGAGGACCGCCGGGTCGATGACCCGTTCCACCGCCAGGCGGTCGCCGAAGCGCATCGCCATCAGCTCCAGGTACTGGTCCAGCACCTCGAGTTCGTCGCGTAGCGCGTGCTCCTCGCCCGCGGGGGCGCGCAGCGCCGAGCGCAGCAGCGTCGCCAGCCGCGTGAGCATCCGGTCGGCCGTGTACGGCTCGTGGTGCACGAGCGCGGTGATCGCGTTCAGGGTGTTGAACAGGAAATGCGGCTGCAGCTGGGCGCGGAGGGTGGCCAGCCGGGCTTCGGCCAGCGACTGGGCGAGCCGCGCCGCCTCGACCTCGCGGGCGCGAAGCCCGGTGTAGAAGTGCACCGCGTGCAGCAGCCCGGCGACAATGAAGAAGGTCGCGAAATAGCTGAGCATCCGCGCCACGTCGCTCCCCGGACTCTCCGGGACGCCGATGAGCATCGCCACCACCGGGGCCATGGCGTACTGCCGCACCGCCGCCAGGAGCAACATCCCCGCGCCGAGGATCAGGGCGTTGCGCAGCCAGTGCCGGCGCGCCACCGGCGCCACGCGGACCAGCCAGGCCATGACCGGGACCAGCGGGAGGCAGGCCCACCAGATCGCCAGCGACGTGCCGATCTGTCGCCCCCACGCCACGGACTCCCCGCGGTCGAGCGCCGTGATCCCCGCGCGCAGCGCGTAGAGCAGGGCGAAGAAGGTGGTGAGGGCGATGGTCCCCCCAACCACCACGAGGCGATCGCGCCGCCGCGCGTCGGCGGACGCGACGCCAGTCGCGACGTCGGTCGCGCCCTCGGTCGCGAGGTCGGTCGCGAGGTCGGTCGCGAGGTCGGTCGCACCCTCCGGCGCGCCAGAGGGCGCACCGATCGTGGCGGACACCGCGGGCAATGGGGTCATGGAAGCGTGGGGAGCCGTCGAGGAATGCTGCCGTTATCCGAAAGCTGCGAACCGCCCCCCACGCTGTCCATGCGCCTGCCGCATCCGGCGCCCTACGGAAGGCGCGTCCACGACAGCTTCATCACCAACTGCCCGTCACGCGCCGCCGCCGGCACCAGCCCGCCGCTCCGGTCGGGGAGCGCCGCGCGCGAATTGTAGACGATGGCCACCGTCGAGAGGGGGGCATACTCCCACACGAAGCGCGCATTCAGCGCCCCCTGCCGCACCGCCGTGTTGTGCTGGTAGAACAACGCAAGCTGCAACCGCGGCGTCGCTGCCAGACGCACCTCAGGGGCCAGCAGGTGCGTCACATACCTCCCCTCGCGCCCCCCGACGCCGTCGAAGGCCGCCATCGTGTGCGCCGCGTCGACCGTCACGTGCGGGCGCGGCGCCCAGGACAGCCGCGTCGTCGCGCTCCGCAGCTGCCCGTCGAAGTAGCGCCCCGCCACGCCGTTCACGCTCACGGCAAGCGCCCGCGCATAGCTCGACTGGTACTCGGCCGACACGCGGGCGCCGGAGTAATCGCCCGGCGCCACCGTGACACCGGGGACCACGGCAAACGGGCGGTCGAGCGCCTGCCATTCCCCGATGACGTCGAGAAAGGCCCGCCCCCGGTCCATGAAGTCGGCCCCGAAGAGACGCGCCGTCACCTGCGCCTCCTGGAAGCGACGATCGCTCGCCCGCCACGAGACGTTTTCCGAGAGCGAGGGGCGGAAGCCGCGGATCGCGGCCGGGCGCCAGCGGGGGCGCCAGTCGAGGGTGACCCGCGAGGCGTTCCGTACGAGGTCGCCGCGCGCCACGAAGCCTGCAACCGGCGTGTAGTTCTTCCCTACGTACTCGATCGCCGTCACCGCCTCCACCCCGCGTGACGAGCGCGCTGCCTCGCCCCACCAGGCGAAGCCGTCGCCGCCCGCGCTCCCCCCCTCGGCGCGCGACGCCATCGCGCTCAGCGTGACGGCGGCGCTCGGCCGCGCAAAGGCGTCGATGGCGAGCGTCGCGCCCGCGGCGCCGGGCGTCGCCGACGTCGCGTCGCTCCATCGCTCCACCGCCAGGGCGCCGATGCGCAGCCGCCGGCCAAAGGTCCGTTGCGCACGCACAACGCCAAGGGTCGCCGACGGTGTCGTCCCGGCCTCTCCCTGCCGGATGGCGAGTGCGGCGCCGCTCCACTCGGCACCATGGTACACCGCCCGAACACCGCCATCGACGGGGAGCGGTGAACCGTTCTCCGTGAGCCCGACACTTCGGGTGAAGAACGGGAGGATGCGCTCCGGCGCCCCCACGGTGAACAACCCGCGATGCTCGAGGAAGAATGGGCGCCGCTCGGGGAAGAAGGCGTTGAAGCGCGTGAGGTTCACCACCTGGCGGTCGACGTCGGCGGCGGCGAAGTCGGTGTTCACGGTGAGGTCGATGACCGCGCTCGCATTCGGCTGCCACTTCACCTCGCCCCCCGCACTCGTGCGGTCATCGCGTGCCCCAACCATGCGCTGCGCCGCCACCACGTACGGGCGCACGATGACCGGCGATGTGGCGCTCGGCGGCCGGATCCCCTCGGTGATGGCCGCGTACTCCATGCGGAAGGGGCCGAAGTTGCGCGGATACTCCGACCACGCGGTCGTCTCGCCGATGCGCGGCGACTCGCGCGTGAAGTTGATGCGCCAGTCGCCCCCCCCGTCCGTGTATCGCAGCGTCGACCATGGAAGGGCGAACTCCGCCGTCCACCCCGCGGAGTCGGTGCTCGTCCGTGCCTGCCAGACGCCGTCCCAGTCGTTGTCGATCAGCCCCCCATCGGTGACCTGCGCGTCCCACTGTGCCCCGAACGCCGAGACGCCGAAGGCAAGGATCGATCGCCGGTCGCCCACGCCATCGATGGTGAGCCCCATGGAATCGCTGCGTCCCCAGTAGAAGTCGCGCTTCAGGTCTCGCGCGCGGAGGGAATCGCGCCCGGCGGAGTCGAAGGCGCGCATCGCGACGTACAGGAACCGGTCGTCCTGGGCGAGCCTGACCTCGGTATCGAAGCGCGCCTCACTCCCCTGTCGCGGCTCGATCTGCTTGAAGTCCCGCTGGGGGACCGCCTCGAGCCACGCCGGATCGTCGAGGCGGCCGTCGATGCGAATCGGGGTCGCCACTCGCGCGACCCGAAGCGACCGGGGCGCGGGGGCCGCGCTGGATGTCGGAGGGGCAACCCTTGCGACGCGCGAACCCGGTTCGGCGAGCGCCACCGGCGGCCGCCCTCCCGCCGACGCCTGGGCGATGGTGACACGAACCGGGACGACGATGTTGCAACTGGCGATGATGCAGGTCGTCACGATCAGGACGATGCGCGCGCGCATGCAGAAGGCTCCAGGAGAGGTGGTCGGAATGACCGTAGTCTCTCGTGGAGCCTCGAGCGCGGGTGGAGCGGGGTGACGATGTGGACCGCCGGTGGTGCGAAATGGACCCGCGCCCCCGCGGCGTCGCGACCGGGGCGCCCCCCGGCGGCGGCGTGGCTAGCCGATGGCGATGCGGCTGCTGATGTACTCGCGGACCGCGTTCGCCGCGATACGCTCCTGCGCCAGCGTGTCGCGGTCGCGCACGGTCACCGTCCCGTCGGTCATCGTCTGGCCGTCGATGGTGACGCAGAACGGCGTCCCGATCTCGTCCTGCCGGCGGTAGCGCCGCCCGATCGCCCCGCTCTCGTCGAGGAAGACGGGGAAGTGCGGGCGCAGTTCGTTCGCCAGCTTGTCGGCGAACTCGGGCATGCCGTCCTTCTTGGTGAGCGGGAAGACGCCGGCCTTGATGGGGGCGAGCGACGGGTGCAATCCGAGCACTACGCGCCCCTCCTCCTCGCCCGCGACCGCCTCCTCGCGATAGCCGTTGACGAGCACGGCGAGCGTCGTGCGATCGGCTCCCACCGACGTCTCGACGACGAACGGGACGTAGCGGCGGTTGCTCGCCTGGTCCACGTACTCGAGGCGCTTGCCGGAGTGCTCCTGATGGCGCGCCAGGTCGAAGTCCCCGCGATGGTGCACCCCCTCGATCTCCTGGAAGCCGAGCGTCCCCCCGAAGTCGAACTGGATGTCGAAGGCGGCGCGCGCATAGTGCGCCAGCTCCCCCGGCGTGTGCTGGTGGAAGAGGAGCCGGTCCTCGCGCAGCCCCAACGACTGGTGCCAGGCCATGCGCTGCGCCTTCCAGTACTCGAACCACTGCATGTGGTCCGACTCCGGGTCGACGAAGAACTGCATCTCCATCTGCTCGAACTCGCGGGTGCGGAAGATGAAGTTCCCCGGGGTGATCTCGTTGCGGAACGCCTTCCCGATCTGGGCGATGCCGAAGGGGACGCGCTGTCGCGACGCCTGCTGCACGTTCAGGAAGTTGACGTAGATCCCCTGCGCCGTCTCCGGCCGCAGGTAGACCACGGCCGCCGAATCCTCCACCGCCCCCATGAACGTCTTGAACATGAGGTTGAAGAGGCGCGGCTCGGTGAGCTGGCAGTCCGTGTGCTCCCCCGGGTGCTTGCTCGGCTTCCGCGGGCAGCGCGCATCCTCGAGCTTGTCGGCCCGGAAGCGCGCCTTGCACGCCTTGCAGTCGACGAGGGGGTCGGTGAAGCCCGCCACGTGCCCCGACGCCTCCCAGACGCGCGGATTCATCAGGATTGCCGCGTCCAGCCCCTCGATGTCGCTGCGGGCGCGCACCATCGCGTGCCACCAGCGGTCCTTCAGGTTCTTCTTGAGCTCGACGCCTAACGGGCCGTAGTCCCACACGGACCCCGTCCCCCCATAGATCTCGGAGGACTGGAAGATGAAGCCGCGTCGCTTGGACAGCGACACGAGTTTGTCCATGACGTCGGGGTGGGGCATACGGAACGGTGACCGGAGACGGGACTGGGGAGGGCGGCGTCGCGGGCGCTCGCGCCGGGCGCCGCTGCAAGCTAACGAATCGCATCCCCGGACTGCAGCACGCCGACCCGCCTCCCGTGGGGGCGACGCCCGCCCCTCTGGGCGCCGGTGGGAGGTGGTCGTCCCCCGCCCCGGTAGCCGGCGCCCTGCCGTCCCCCCACCGGCGGCAGCCGCGCCTCCCCGGGCGGTCCCCCGCGGCGGTGCTACCGCGGCGGTGCTACCGCGTCCCCCCGTCGTCCCCACCCAGTTCGCGGTACCAGGCCGCGAACGCGCGCTCGAAGAACACCTTGTTGAACAGGGCCCACTCGCCTAACGACGGAGACAGCGTGAATGCGCCCCCCGCCTCGGCGGCCGGCGTCCCGCGCGCATGCGCCGCGCGTGCCGCGCGCTCCACCTCGCCCAGCATCGCCAGGTAGCGCCCCACGTCGGCATCAGTGGCCACCGGACCGTGCCCCGGGACGTAGGTGGTCGTCCGCGCGCGCCGCAGCGCCTGGCTCGCCTGCGCCAGGGCGCTCGGCGTCGCGTCCACGTAGTTCGGGAACATCGCGTTCCAGACGAGGTCGCCCGTGAAGACCACCGAGGGCTCGTCGATCTCCACCGAGACGTCGCTCGCCGTGTGCCCGCGCCGCCGCACGAGCTGCACCTGGCGGTCGCCGAGGTCGATCGTCCACGCCGCCGATTCGTCGGGTGCCACGCCGCCCGACAGTGCCGCGCGCCGCGCCTCGTCGACCGGGAGGTTGCGGGCCAGCGCCGCCTGGCGCGACTCGGCCGTCGCGTGCACCACCGGGAGCCGGTCGCCGTCGCGATACCCGGCCACCCCGTTGCTGTGGTCGGCGTGGTAGTGGGAGATGACCGCGTGGGTGGGCCAGCGCCCGGTCAGCGCGCGTGATCGCTCCCCCAGCCACCTTGCCCCCTCCGGGGTCATGAACCCCTCGATCGCCACCACCCCCGTGCGCCCGGCGATCACCCCGCCATTGCAGACCGTGGTGCGCTCCCCGGTGAGCGGCGTGGAGATGAGCGCCCACACGCCATTCGCCACCTCCTCCAGCCGCCCGAACGGTTCGGTCGCCACCACGCGCCCGCCCCGTCCCTGCGCCCACAGCGCGCGCGTCGCCGCCGGTGCCAGGCTCGCCGCCAGCGCCAGGTGCGCCGCGCACGACACGCCATCCACGAGAAACTTCCGCCGGCTGCAATCGCTCATGTCACCCTCGGAAAGGAGCAATCGGTGTCCCAACCTCCACCTCCCACCTCCCATCCCCCGTCCCCCGTCTCAGGAGTCCAACTCCCGGCTCAGCACTGGCGCCGCCGGCGGTGCCGCTCCGCGCAGCCGCGCCGCGATGAAGTCCCCATGGTACCGCCCGTTCTCGATGAAGACCTTGTTCGCGTCGTACCCCGCCGTCACCACCCCGGCAATGAAGAGCCCGGGGACCGTCGTCTCCAGCGTCGCCGGATCGTGCGCCGGAATCCCCGTGGCCGGGTCGATCGGGACCCCCGCCGAGCGCAGGAGCTCCACATTGGGGGCGAAACCGGTCAGGAGGAAGACATGCTCGGCCGGGACGGTCGCGCCCTCCCCAGCGGCGTTCACCACCTGCACGTCGTCGCCCCGGATGGCCGTGACCCGGGAGTTCCACTGCGCCCGGATCGCCCCTTCGGCGATCCGGTTCTCGAGGTCGGGGAGGATCCAGGGCTTGATCTTCTTGTCGAAGGTGGGGCCGAAGTGCACCAGAGTCACCCGGGCGCCGGCGCGCCAGAGGTCGAGCGCCGCCTCGGCCGCCGAGTTGCCGCCCCCCACCACCACGGCCGCCTGCTGGAAGGCGACGTGCCCTTCGCGGTAGGCGTGCGTCACGTGCGGGAGATCCTCGCCCGGGATGCCGAGCCGGTTGGGCGACCCCCAGTAGCCGGTGGCGACGACGACGGCGCGGCAGGGCACCTCGCGCGTCTCGCCGTTCCGCCGGCGCGTGTGCACGACGAACGCCGGTGCCGCTCCGGTGATCGCCTCCACGCGCTCGTACTGTCGCACCGTGAGCCCGAAGTGCTTCACCACCGCCCGGTAGTACGTGAGCGCGTCGCGCCGCGTGGGCTTGGCCTCGGCGATGACGAATGGGAGCCCGCCTAACGACAGCTTCTCGGCGGTGGAGAAGAAGGTGGCGTAGGTCGGGTACTGGGTGATCGACGACACAAGGCAGTCGGCATCGATCACCAGGGAGGTGAAGCCGGCCCGCTGGAGCGAGATGGCCGCCGCCAGCCCGCAGGGGCCGGCCCCCACCACCACGACGTCGGGGTGCCGTTCCGCCGCCGGCATCGCTCAGCGCTCCGCGGCCGTCGTCTCGATGATCTGGTCGCGGCGCGTCCCCACCGAGACGAAGCGAATCGGCGCGTCCACCAGCGCCTCGATGCGGTCCAGGTAGGCCCGGGCCTCGCGCGGAAGGTCGGCCAGCGACCGCGCGTCCGCCGTGGACCGCTTCCACCCCGGGAACCACTCGTACACCGGCTGCAGCGCGTCCAGCTCCGTGATGTCGGCCGGGAACTCGTCGTATACCACCTCGCCCACCCGGTAGCCGGTGCAGATGCCTACCGTGCCCAGCGTGTCGAGGACATCCAGCTTGGTCACCGCCAGGTCGGTCAACCCGTTCACCCGCACCGCGTAGCGCACCACTACGGCGTCGAACCAGCCGCAGCGCCGCGGGCGCCCCGTCGTGGCGCCGAACTCGTTCCCCAGCTTCCGCACCTCGCTCGCCAGCGGCTCGTCGAGCTCGGTGGGGAGCGGGCCGTTCCCCACGCGCGTCGTGTACGCCTTCACCACGCCTAACGCGGCGTGCAGCGCCATCGGCGAGATCCCGGCACCGGTCGCCGCCCCGCCGACCGTCGTGCTGCTCGACGTCACGAACGGGTACGTCCCATGGTCCACGTCGAGGAGCGACCCCTGCGCCCCCTCGAGGAGGATCGCCGCCCCTGACTTCGTTGCCCGGTGCAGCGCCAGCCCCAGGTCGTCGGACAGCGCCGTGAGCCGCGGCGCCAGCGCCTCCAATCGCTCCATCGTCTCGTCCACCGAGGCCCGCTTGGACGACCCGTAGCGTGCCAGCCGCATGTTCGCGGTCTCCACCCCCTGCTGCACGAGCGGGCGCAGCTGGTCCATGTGCTTGAGATCGATCACTCGCACGCCGCGGCGTCCCACCTTGTCCTCGTAGCAAGGGCCGATCCCGCGCCCCGTCGTCCCGATCGCCTTCGATGCCTGGCTCTCCGAATCCACCAGCTTGTGGTACGGCATCACCAGGTGCGCCCGGTCCGAGACATAGAGCCGCCCCTCCACGTCGATCCCGTCCTTCACCAGCTCGTCGATCTCGGTGAAGAGTGTCTCGGGGTCCAACACGACCCCGTTCCCGATGGCGCAGCGCACCCCGGGGTGCAGGATCCCCGACGGGATCTGGTGCAGGACGAAGGAGTCGTCGCCGATGTGCACCGTGTGCCCGGCGTTCGCCCCCCCCTGGTAGCGCACGACCCAATCGGCCTTCTCGGCGATCACGTCGACGAGCTTCCCCTTTCCCTCGTCGCCCCATTGGGCGCCGACCACCACGACGGTGCGTGTCTTCGAGTCGAACATGAGCGGGCTGGCTGGGCACCTCTCCCGCACCCGGCAAGGCGGGGCGGCCGGGAGGCGCACGACAAAAAAAGACGCCCCCGCGCGCAAGCGGGGGCGTTGGCGAAAGCTACCGCGCGCCCGGGGAGAGTCAACGACTCGGCCTCCCCTCCCGACTCCCGTCTCCCGCCTCCCGACTCCCGTCTCCCGACTCAGTGCGCCTGCTTCGAGTACTGCCGCACCGCCAGCGCCAGCACCCCTACCCCCCCGGCCGCCAGGATCGCCAGTGGCTTGGCGATCGTCTCCCACCCTGCCCCCTTTACGAGGACCGCGCGCATGATGAAGACGAAGTGCTTCACCGGGTTGGCCTCGGCCATCCACTGCGCCCAGCGCGGCATCGAGTCCACGGGGGTGAAGAGCCCGCTCATCAGCAGGTAGATGAGGACGATGAAGAAGGCCACGAACATCGTCTGCTGCTGCGTGCTCGTGAAGGTCGAGATCCAGAGCCCGATCCCGAGCGCCACCACCAGGTACACCGCCGCCGAGAAGAAGACGAGCGGGACGCTCCCCCGCGTCGGCATCCCGAACACCACCTTCCCGATCACCATCCCGATCGTGAAGATCACCAGCGACAGGATCCAGAACGGGAGGAGCTTGGCGGTGATGAAGGCCCCCTTGGTGATGGGGGTGACGTTGAGCTGGTCCAGCGTCCCCAGCTCCTTCTCGCGGGCGATGTTCTGCGCCGTCAGGAGCAACCCGATGATGGTCGTGAGCGAGACGAGGAGCGCCGGCACCATGTAGTGCTTGTAGTTGCGCGACGGGTTGAACCACCCCTGCGTCCGCAGCTCGAGCGGCGCCCCCACGGCCATCGCCCCCGCCGCCCCGCGCGGGAGGGTGACCCCGAGCTCCCGGGCGTAGTCCCCGAGCACCGCCAGCGCCGCCGCCTGCACGATCCCCGCCGCCGCCCCCTCCTCGGCGTTGAATTGCAGCTGGACGGGGGCGTGCCGCGCGCGCACCAGGTCCTGCTCGAAGCCGTGCGGGATGCGCAGCACCGCCGTCACCTCGCGGTCGAGGAGCGCCCCCTCCACCCCGGCCGGGGTCGGTTGGTAGCGCACCACGCGGAAGCGCCCGCCCCCCTCCAGCCGCTGCACCAGCCCCGCCGACACCGTCGTACGATCCTCGTCCACCACCGCCAGCGACGTCCGCTTGATGTCGAACGTCGCCGCGTTGGTCAGGATCAGGAGCTGCGCGACGGGGATGAAGAAGATCTGGAAGACCGTCGCCTTGTCGCGGAAGACCTGCAGGAATTCCTTCCGCATCAGGAAGAGGATGGTGCGCATGGGCTACTCGAGGCGGATGGCGAGGCGTCGCGCCCCGACGACCAGCAGGACGATGGTCTGCACGGCGAGGATCAGCGTCTCCTGCCACAGCGTGGCGATCCCCGCCCCCTTCACCATGATCCCGCGCACGATGATCAGGAACCAGCGGGCCGGGACCAGGTTCGAGAACAGCTGCAGCGGCGCCGGCATGGACTCGAGCGGGAAGATGAAGCCCGACAGCATCAGCGTCGGGAGGAGGAGCCCCGCCATGGCGGCGATCATCGCCGTGCGCTGCGTCTCGGCACGCGTCGAGATCACGATCCCCAGCGCCAGCGCCGTGATGATGTACAGGAACGACTCGGCCAGGAGGAGGACGATGCTCCCACGCAGCGGCATGCCGAACACCTGGCGCGCCGCCCCCAGCACCAGGAGGACGTTGGCGAACCCCATCACCACGTACGGCACCACCTTCCCCACCACGATCGCCCCGGGGCGCAGCGGCGAGACCAGGAGCATCTCCATCGTCCCGGTCTCCTTTTCCCGCGTGATGGAGATGGCCGTCATCATCGCCGACACGATCGTGAGCACGAGGGCGATGAGCCCGGGGACGAAGAGGTTCACGCTCTCCAGCGTGGGGTTGAAGCGCATGCGCGCGGCCACGTCGAGCCGCACCCCGCCGGTGCGTTGCACCTGCTCGCCGTGCCAGCGCTGCAGCACCGCCTGCGCATACGCCTGCATGATGCTCCCCGTGTTGGGGTCGGCGGCGTCGGTCACCAGCTCCACCGGCACCGGCGCCCGCCCCACCAGCGCGCGCTCGAGGTCCCCCGGGAGGACGATCGCCTGCCGGAACGTCCCATCCCGGAACCCCTCGTCGAGCGGGGCGATCGACGGATACACGCCCATCAGGCGGAAGCGCGGCGACGCATTGAATCGCTCGACGAGGGCGCGCGACGCCGGCCCCGGCGCCGGGTCGACGATCACCAGCCGGATGTCGTACACGTCCGTGCGCACCGCGAAGCCGAACAGGAGCACCTGCACCAGCGGCATGAGGAGCAGGATCCAGAACGTCTGCCGGTCGCGCAGGATGTGGAACGCCTCCTTGCGCACGAAGCCGAGGAACGACTTCATGCCGCCCCCGGGCGCGTGAGGCGCAGGAACACCTCGTCGAGCGAGGACGCCCCGAACGTCCCCTTCACCTCGCCGGGCGTCCCCATCGCCGCGATCGCCCCGTCGACCATGATCGAGAGGCGGTCGCAGTACTCCGCCTCGTCCAGGTAGTGGGTGGTCACCAGGACCGTCGTTCCGCCGGCGGCGGTCTCGTAGATCATCTCCCAGAAGCGGCGGCGGGTGATGGGGTCCACCCCCCCCGTCGGCTCGTCGAGGAAGACGATGCGCGGCGCGTGCAGGAGCGCCACCGAGAAGGCCAGCTGCTGCTTCCATCCCAGCGGGATGCGACGCACCAGCTCCTTGCGGGCATGCTCCAGCCCGATGCGCCCGAGCAGCGCGTGCATGCGCTCGGCGATCTGCGCGTTGGTGAGTCCGTAGATCCCCCCGTAGAGCGTGATGTTCTCCTGCACCGTGAGGTCGTCGTACAGCGAGAACTTCTGGCTCATGTAGCCGATGTGGCGGCGCACCGCCTCGGCATCGGTCGCCACGTCGTAGCCGGCCACCGTCGCCGCCCCCGCCGTGGGTTCGAGCAGGCCGATGAGCATCCGCATGGCGGTCGTCTTCCCCGCGCCGTTGGCGCCGAGGAAGCCGAACACCTCGCCCTGTGCCACGTGGAACGTGATGGCGTCGACGGCCGTGAAGTCGCCGAAGCGCCTCGTTAGGCCCCGGGCATCGATGGCCGGGCCGCTCATGCCGCCCCCTGCGCCACCATGTGCCACATGAAGGCGTCCTCGATCCCCGCCTCGATCGCCTCCACCTCCAGGTGCGCCATCCCCTCGGCGCGCGCGAAGGCCTCGAGCTCGTCGATGATCGACCCGGGCGACATCCCGGCCCGGGCATCGGTGTAGTGCACCACCTCGCCGAACGGCCAGACCGCGGCGGCATGCGGGAAGCGCCGCAGCGCGCCCAGCGTCCCGAGGCGGTCGGGGGCACGCACGGCGAAGATGGGGCGCGGATAGGCCGCGCTCACGTCGCCCGGCGCATCGACCAGGAGGAGGCGCCCCTTCTGCATCAGCGCCACCCGGTCGCACCGGCTCGCTTCGTCCATGTAGGGCGTCGAGACGACGATCGTCAGCCCGCCAGCGCGCAGCCGATCGAGCAGGTCCCAGAACTCGCGCCGCGAGACGGCGTCCACCCCGGTCGTCGGCTCGTCGAGGAAGAGGATGTCGGGGGCGTGCACGAGGGCGCAGCAGAGCGCGAGCTTCTGCTTCATCCCCCCGGACAACGCCCCCGCCCGGCGGCCGGCGAACGGTGCCAGTTGCCGCCAGATCGGCTCGATGATCGGCATCCCCGCGTCCACGCTCGTCCCGAACACCGACGCGAAGAACTGCAGGTTCTCGATCACGCTCAGGTCGGGATACAGCGAGAAGCGCCCGGGCATGTACCCCACGCGCGAGCGCAGCGCCCACAGGTCCGTCACCACGTCGAGCCCCAGCACGCGCACGCTCCCGGCGTCCGGCAGCAGCAACGTGACCATCGTGCGGAAGAGCGTCGTCTTCCCTGCCCCGTCGGGTCCGATGAAGCCGAACAGCTCCCCCTGCGCGATGTCCACCGACACGCCGTCGACCGCCACCACGTCGCCGAAGCGCTTGGTGAAGCCGCGCAGCTCGACCGCGTGGGTGACCGCGCCCCCCCCGTCCCCCGGGCGCCCGTCCCCC
>MEDZ01000050.1 GCA_001724275.1 Gemmatimonadetes bacterium SCN 70-22 | reverse complement strand
AAGGGTGACGACTTCCTGTACTACTCGCACCTCTTCCGCGTGAACATCGACGGGAGCGGGACGACCCCGCTCACCCCGGAGCCGGGTGATCATTCCATCGTGTTCACTCCCAAGGGGCCCTACTTCATCGACAGCTACGCCCCCGTGGACAAGGCGCCCGTGCACGTGTTGCGCTCCGCGGCCGACGGCCGGGTGCTGGTGGAGCTCGGGCGCGGCGACGCCGAGTTGCTGCAATCGGTCGGTTGGCGTCCGCCCGAGATCATCCACGTCAAGGCGCGCGACGGCGTCACGGATCTGTACGGATTGATGTACAAGCCCAGTCACTTCGACTCGACCAAGTCGTATCCCATCCTCGACCACATCTACCCGGGGCCGCAAGTGGGGAGCGTGGGGCGCTGGGGATGGTCGGGGACGGGCGAGCCGCAGGCCATCGCGGAGCTCGGCTTCATCGTGGTGCAGATCGACCATCAGGGGACGCCGCGCCGCTCCAAGGCGTTCCACGACTACTACTATCGCAACATGGGGGACAACGGGATCCCCGATCACGTCGCCGCCATCCGGCAGCTGGCGGCGATGCACCGATGGATCGACATCACGCGCGTCGGCATCTGGGGGCACTCGGGCGGCGGCCTCGCCTCCACCGACGCCATCCTGCGCTTCCCGGACTTCTACAAGGTGGCCGTGAGCACCTCGGGCAACCATCACCCCAACACGTACGCCTGGTACTGGGCCGGCCGCTACCAGGGGCCGTACGAGAAGGCCTCGTACGATTCGGCGGCCAACTACACGCTGGCGAAGAACCTCAAGGGGCACCTGCTCCTGATGCACGGGGACCTCGACAACAACGTGCACCCGGCCAACACCATCAAGATGGTGGACGCGCTCATCAAGGCGAACAAGGCCAACTTCGACCTGATGATCTTTCCCGACGCCCCGCACGGGCTCCCGCCCTTCTCCATCCGGAAGCGGTGGGACTACTTCGTGCGGCACCTGCTGGGCCAGGAGCCGCCGGCCGACTACGAGATGATCGCACCGTTGCAGCCGCCGGGACCGCCCCGGCGGAACTGAGCGGGCGGGCGATGGGTCGCCGGACGACCGGCGGCCCTCCCGGTCACGGGGAGAGGCCCCGTGACCGCCCGCACACCCCGCGGGAAGCCGCGCTCACCGACGGAGGGCGAGTTGCAGGCCATCGTTTGGCATGCCGGTGGTCATGTGTGTCGGTCGGCGCTGGGTGGCGCTCGCCCTCCTCGCTCTCCTCGCCCTCGCGTGCGGGAGCGGCGCGGACGGTGGTGCCGCGCCCGTCGCCCCATCCGAGCCTACGGACAGCTTCGTCGCCAACGGATCGCTCGGCGGGCGCCGTCCCTTTCCCGCGGACAACTGGTGGAACACCGACGTGAGCCGTGCCCCGGTGGACCCGAACTCCGCCACCCTCATCGCGAGCTGCGGGGTGCGCAACCTGCACCCAGACTTCGGCACCACCTGGGACGGCGCGCCTAACGGGATTCCGTACGTGCTGGTCGGCGCCTCGCAAGCCAGGCGCCCGGTCACCTTCGTGTACGCCGACGAGAGCGATCCCGGCCCGTATCCGATTCCACGCACCCCGCCCATCGAGGGGGGACCTGGCGGCACCGGCGACCGGCATGTGCTCGTGGTCGACACCCTCGGTTGGAAGCTGTACGAGCTCTTCGACGCGCATCCGCTCGACGGCGGCGAGCGATGGCGCGCCGGGTCGGGGGCGGTCTTCGACCTCTCGAGCAACGCGCTGCGGCCGGCTGGGTGGACGTCGGCGGACGCGGCGGGGCTACCGATCTTCCCCGGGCTGGTGCGCTACGACGAGGCGGTGGAACGGGGGCGGATCGAGCACGCGCTGCGCTTCACCTGCCCGCGGAGCCGGCGCGCCTACGTGGCGCCGGCGCGGCACTGGGCCAGTGGCGATACGTCGAGCGCCCTCCCGCCCATGGGGATGCGGGTGCGCCTCAAGGCCTCGTTCGACGTGAGCACCTTTCCGCCCGAGGTGCGGGCCATCCTCACGGCGATGAAGACCTACGGCATGTTCATGGCCGACAACGGATCGGGGTGGTATGTCTCCGGGGCCCCCGACCCGCGCTGGAGCGACGACAACCTCTCCACGCTCACGCGCGTCCCCAGCTCCGCCTTCGAGGTGGTGGCGATGGGAGCGGTCACCCGATAATCATCCCCCAGCCACCTGTCGAGCGGCGTACCGGGATGCGGCGTAGAGGTTGAGGCGAGAATACACGCCGAACGCCGAGCCGTCGTCCAGGAAGCCACCGCCTGGTCCCAGCGTCTTCGTCAGGATGCCGTTGGCCTGCTCGAGCGTCAGTGAAGGGAAGGCGACGGTCAGCAAGTACCCCGCCTCCGGCGCAACCGCTCCGACGTCGACCATGGCATGTGCACGCTCAGGGTAGACCACCGGGAGCCCGTATGTCTGCGTCGATGCGTAGAACGCTTCGTTCGCGGCCGGATCGCTCAGGCGTCCAATATCCTCCCTCGCGCACTCGGCGACCGCCTTGCCGCACGCCACTTCCAGCACCTTCCGCACGTCGGCGCGCGCCGTGATCACCGCCGAGCGAAAGTCCTTCAAGCTGGGAGCTCCCCTGTACGTTTGCGCGAGGTAGGACGGATCGTTGGCCAGCACGTGGGCCATGGCATAGAGCGCGAGGGTGCGCCCGCCGAGGACGTCCATGGCGTAGTGCGCCCCGACGACGATGCGGTCATTCCCGTACTCGGCTCCACGCGCGATCATCTCCTGGTAGCGCTCCGGCACGACGAGCGCCAGGAGAAGGGACCCCATGTACCCATACGTCGTGTGACCGCTCGGGAAGGAGGGGCTGTTGATCAGGTTCATCATCGGCCCGCGGTTGTAGACCGTGTTGTCCGCAGGAGTCCCGAAATAATCCCGGCCAACGATTCGGACGAACGTCGGTTCGGTCTGGAACGGCCGAGCATTGCCAAAGGCGCCCGCTCCGGTGCTTCCGGCCGGAAAGCCGTAGGCGTGGCCGAACATGTCCGGTGAACCGCCCGTCGTGTCCAGGATCGCCTTGGCGTCCGGCGACACCGGAGCCTTTCCGTCCGTCGTCAGGTTCGCGAAGAAGTACTTGCCGGCGTTGGAATTCGCGCGCGCTGCGGCAATGGCGTACGCGATGACACCGGCGACGGCGGGCGACACGCTCGTGAAGTGATCGCGATCGACGTAATGCGCGCGGGCCAGATACGCCGCCCCGAGGGTCGTCCCGAGGCCGTCTGCCAACTGGGCGAGATTCTTGTCGGTGATGAAGACGTCCTTGAGCGCTTGCTGCTGCTGCTCGGCGAATGGCAGGAGCGTCGGTTGCTTCCATTCCCCCGTCTGGATGCCACCGGTCACGGTGTAGTTCGCCCCCAGGGCCGCCCGGCCCGCGTTCGTCTTCGCGAGCGTGGCGACTGGCGCCAGCCCCTTCAGGACCGCCATGTCGGCCGCCGTCTGGGCCCGTGCCGGCAAGACGTGCAACGAGGCGAGCAGCAACGAGCCAACGAGCGTTCTGCCTGACATGTGTCCTCCGTTCATTGCGGCCGAGGTGGTGCAGGTGAGAAGTGCAAGGTGGTCGCGCGGCCCGGGGAAGTCACCGGACCGACGAGCGCCTCACGGCGCGTGCAGCCGGTAGGTGGAGTGACAGGAGCTGCACGCTGCCGTGACGCGCACCAGTCGCGCGAGCACCGTGTCGGGTACGGCGGAGGTCTCCCTGGCCTGCCGGACCGCGACGGCGATGCTGTCGAAGCCGGCGTGGACCTGCTCGGCGAGCTCTCGCCACTCGGGCGGGAGCATCTCCTCGATGGCCGGATCCGCCGCCGCGGCCATGCCGGCAGGTGCAAGGGCGGCGAAGAGGGCGGCGGTGTCACGACTCGCCGTCGCCGCCATGACGCCGTTCAGCGCCCCGAGCATGGCTCGCATCTCGTGGCGCACCGCCTCCTGCTCGGCCGCCGGAAGCGCCACGAGCGTCCGCGTATCGACGCTTGCCGTCGCGGCGTCCTTGACGGGCTCTCGTTGCGCGCTGCACCCCGACATGGCGACGGCGAATGCCGCGATCGTGGCCAGTCGCAGGGGGGCGAATGGGTTGATGGATGTCATGTGCGCTCTCCTCGTGTCGGGATCGGGTGTCGGGGCAGGTGGGGCGAAAGCGGGCAGGGAGCGGCGACGCGCGCAATCACTTCCTGCGTCAGCTACCGGGGCGGCGTGCGGCGCCTAGGGTTGGCTGGTCAGCTGGCTGGCCACGAGACGCCACGCCCCGTCGGCATGCGCCCAGACGTGCTGAAACCGGACCGTGCCGCCGAAGGCGCGTCCCGCGGCCGAGCCTGACCAGTCCATCATCCCGAGGGCGACCGCGGTGGTTCCGTAGAAGCGGATCTCCACGTCCCGAACCACGGCGGTGTCGACGTTCACCAGCCCGCCGCCATACGCCATCAGCGACTGGGCGCGATCGCTGGTGTGGCCAACGGCCGACGTGGACAGGTACTCCGGCGCCCAGAGGCTCGCCAGGGTCGCGGTGTCGCCGCCCACCATGGCCTGGCGGAGCCGCTCCTCCTGCGAGCGGATCGTGGCGGTGTCGGGCGCGCTCAGCGCATCGCGCGCATGGTCGGGCGTGCTCGAGCCGCCGCAGGCGAGGCTCAGCGTGAGGAACAGCGCGAGGAACAGCGACGGGACGATCGTGAAGGAGCGCGGCATCGGAGTGTGCGGGAGTACACCAAGGTACGGGCGGCACGACGCTCCGTGCCAGCCCGGCACCACCGCCTTTCGGCGCGCCGCGGGCGCATCTCGCCCGTGCGCCTCGCCGCGCGCGAGGCTATGGTAGGGGATCGTCGCCGCCCCAGCCCTCCTTTCGATGGGAGTCCCATGTCCGTCGTCGCCCGCCAGCTCTTCGCGTCCGTGCGTCCGTTCTCTCACCGCGCGCGCTCGTCACGCGCGCCGCGCCTGGCGCTCGCCTTCATGCTGGGAACGGCGCCGCTGCTGGCGCCGTGTCGGGCGGTGGCGCAGCCACTCCCGTCACCGCCGGTGGTGATCACCAACGCCTCGCTCATCGACGGGGCGCGCGGGGCGTTCGCGACGGGGGCGACCGTGGTGGTGCGCGACGGGAGGATCGCGCAGGTCGCGCCGGGGGCGGTGGCGGTGCCGCCAGGCGCAACGGTCATCGACGCGCGGGGACGCTTCCTCCTCCCCGGCCTCGTCGATGCCCACACCCACATCGCGTCGCTGGCCAGCGCGCGTCGCGCCCTCGAGTCGGGGGTCACGACGATTCGCTCGGCGTCGGTCTCCGCCTACCAGGATGTCGCGCTCCGCGAGGCGGTGCGCCTGGGCGTGGTTGCCGGGCCCGACGTCGTGGCCGCCGGCCTCTTCGTCACCCCCGAGCTGGGCGATGCCATGCTCGGCGATCCGCGCCTGCCCCGGCTGGCCGGGGCGATGCAGGACGAGGCGGGACTGCGCGAGGCCGTGCGGATCAACATCGACCGCGGCGTGGATGTCATCAAGACGCGTGGCACCGAGCGTGCCGGCCTGGCCGACACCGACCCGCGCAAGCAGACCTACACCGAGCGGCAACTGTCGTGGATCGTGGACGAGGCCGCGAAGCGGCAGATCCCCGTGATGGCCCATGCCCACGGCGACGAGGGGGCGTACGCCGCGGTCAAGGCGGGGGTGCGCAGCATCGAGCACGGGACGTTCCTCAGCGACAGCACGTTGCGGCTGATGAAGCAGAAGGGGACGTTCCTCGTCCCCACGTACGTCACCGTTCACGATCTCACGCAACCGGGGGGCGACTACGACGACCCCACGCTCACCATTCGCGGCGAGTTCATGCTCCCGGTGCTGGGCGAGACCGTGAAGCGCGCGCACCGGATGGGCGTCCCCATCGCCACCGGCGCCGACACGCAGTACGGCCCCGAATCGCTGTCGCGCATCGCGCACGAGGCGGCCTTCTTCGTCGACCTCGGGATGACGCCGCTCGAGGCGATCCGCTCGGCGACGATCGTCTCGGCCACGCTCCTCGGCCTCGGCGGACGGATCGGTGAGGTCAGGGAAGGGTTCGAGGGCGACCTGATCCTCGTCGAGTCCAACCCGCTCGAGAACATCCGCGCCCTCGCCGACGTCCTGGTGGTCATCTCCAACGGCAGGGTCGCGGTCAACCGCACGCCCTTCGCCAAGGGCGGCGACTGACGCGGCGGTGGGTTCGTCCCCGCGTGGTCCCGCTCGTCCCGGCACGCTGTATCGGGGCGATGGACGGTGGCAGGTTGGGGACGTCCTCCACAGGAAATCCTCGATGGCGCGCCAGTACCTCCGACTCACGCTCCTCGTTGCCGGGACCGGCGCGCTCGTCGCCGCACTGCTGCTGGTCGGGAGCCGGCCCGGGGCGCAGAGCGGCGCGCCCCCCGCCGACGCCGAATGGCGCGCCTATGGCGGCGACGCCCGCGGCCAGCGCTACTCGCCGCTGGCGCAGGTGCATCGCGGCAACGTGGCGCAGCTCCGCGTGGCGTGGACGGCCCACACCGGCGACCTCTCGCACCCCAAGGGGGACCAGGGGAACGTGGCGGGCTGCGGGCGCTGCCACACCGGCGACTCGAAGTTCGAGGCGACCCCGCTGGCGGTGCGCGGGACGCTCTTCCTTTCCACCCCCCTCAACCGCGTCCTCGCGCTCGATCCCGAGACGGGGCGCCAGCGATGGCGCTTCGATCCGCGCCTGGCGCTCGACATCAGCCGCAACGAGGGGTACGTGTCGCGCGGCGTCTCGTACTGGGAAGACCGGCGCGCGCCGGCCGGGGCGTGCGCGCGCCGGATCTTCATGGCCACGGTCGACGCGCGCCTCTTCGCGCTCGATGCCGCGACGGGCGATCGCTGCCGGTCGTTTGGCGACAGCGGAGTGGTGCGCCTGGACCAGGGGGTGGGGCGTGTGCAGGTGGGACAGTACGGGGTGACCTCGCCGCCGGCCGTGGTCGGCGACGTGGTGGTGGTGGGGTCGGCCATTGGCGACAACCGGCGCGTGGACCTGGAGCGCGGCACCGTGCGCGCCTTCGACGCCCGCACGGGGCGGATGCGCTGGGCCTTCGACCCGATTCCCCGTCACCCGGGCGACCCGGCGTACCGCGAGTGGTCGCCGGCAGCCGCAACGCGGACCGGCGCCGCCAACGCCTGGGCCCCGCTGTCGGCCGACACGGCGCGCGGGCTCGTCTTCATCCCCACGGGGTCGGCCGCCCCGGATTTCTATGGTGGCGAGCGCCCGGGTGACAACCGCTACGCCAACTCCGTCGTCGCCCTCGAGGCGGCCACCGGGCGCATGCGCTGGCACTTCCAGGTGGTCCACCACGACCTGTGGGACTACGACGTGGCGTCGCAGCCCACGCTCGTCGACATCGACCGCGGCGGCCGGCGCGTCCCGGCCATCGTCGTCGCCACCAAGATGGGGTACATCTTCATCCTCGATCGCACCACGGGGAAGCCGCTCTTCCCGGTCGAGGAGCGCGCCGTCCCCGCGAGCACCGTCCCGGGCGAGCGCGCGTCGCCCACGCAGCCGCATCCGCTCACGGCGGGGCTTCGCCTCAACCCGGCGCGCCTTACCGAGGACGACCTCTGGGGGCCCACTCCCGCCGATCGCGCCGCGTGCCTCGCGCAGTTCAGGACGATGAGGCACGGCGAGATGTTCACCCCGCCCAGCCTCGAGGGGACGCTGTCGTATCCCGGCTACCCCGGCGCCGTGAACTGGGGAGGAGTGACGGTGGACCCCGTGCGGCAGTTGCTCGTCGTGAACACGATGCGGCTGGCGGCCTGGGTGAAGCTCGTCCCACGCGCGCCGGGGGACAGCAGCGGCAACCAGGTCGGGACCCCCTATCGCATGGAGCGCGCGGTGTGGGCGGGGCCGAGCGGCCTCCCGTGCCAGAAGGGGGCATGGGGGATGCTGACGGCCATCGACCTTCGCACCGGCGACGTCAGGTGGGAGCGCCCCATCGGGGGGCCCCCGCCGGGGCGCATGGCGCCGCCGGCCGCCTCCGAGTGGGGATCGCCCAACTTCGGTGGCTCGCTGGCCACCGCCGGGGGGATCGTCTTCATCGCGGCGGGGATGGACGAGCGGCTGCGCGCCATCGACATCGAGAGCGGGCGCGATCTCTGGAGCGCGCCCCTCCCCGCGGGAGGGCAGGCCACCCCGATGACGTACACGGTGCGCGGGAAGCAGTACGTGGTGATTGCCGCGGGGGGCCACGGGAGCCTGGGGACCACGCTGGGCGACCAGGTGCTGGCCTTCTCGCTCCCATGACAAAATGCGGGATGCATCTGGCCGTCGTTCCGGCTCCTCCTGCTCGGACCGGCCTTGGCGGGCGCGGTGCATGCCCCGCCGTGACGGAGACGCCGGCCATCTTGTGCTCGGCGATCGCCACCGCGGCCACCGCATCGACGCTTGCCGAGAGCGTGCGTGCGCCCTGGGTAAACACGCTCAAGGCTGCAACCCGCGCCCGGGTTCGGGAGGCCGCCAGTCATCCCCCCCTCAGCGGCGCGCCTGGATCATCTTCCACCCGTTCCCCGAGGGATCGCGGAATCCGGCGTCGACGGTGCCGTAGCGATCCACCGGCTCCTGCGTGAACTCCACGCCCAGGGCCAGCATCCGTTGGTAGGCCGCGCGGCAATCGTCCACGCCCATCACCAGCGGCGGCATCGCGCCCTTGGCCACGATGGCGTGCAGCGACTGCGCCGTGGCCTCGTCGTGCACCGGCGGCCCCGGCGCGAACAGCCCAAGCTGCAACGACGGCTGCTCCGGGTGCTGCACCGTGAGCCAGCGATAGTCGCCGTTGCGCACGTCGGTATGGACCTGGAAGCCGAGCTTCTCGACGTAGAACGCGCGTGCCTCGTCCTGGTCACGCACGTACAGGCCGACCACTTGCACACCTTGACTCATGGGACCTCCGGATGGGTTGAGCTCCCTATGTAGCGCGCGGCCGCTGGCGTCGCTTCTCCGAAACTGCGATGGTGAGATGTGGGCGATGGGCAGCGTTGAGAATGCACGCTGGCACACTTCCCCGATCGTCGGGCGTCGCGCGTTCGCGCCCCCTGAATTCTCCCGGGCTCTCGCCGGTGACGTCGCGGAAGATGCGACCGAACGTCCCCAGGCTTCCCCACCCCGTCGCGAACGCGATGGCGGTGACGGACGTGTCGGTGTCACGCAGCAGCGCCGTGGCCCGCTCGATGCGCCGGGTCAGCAGGTAGCGGTGCGGGGGGAGGCCGAACGCGTCCTTGAAGGAACGCGCGAAGTGTCCCTCGGACACGCCACTCACGCGCGCGAGGAGCCGGATGGGCCACGCCTCGTGCGACGCGGCATCCATCCGGTCCTTGGCGCGCAGCAGGCGGCGCAGCAGGGCGGGGTCCTGGGTCACGCGTGGCAGGCGGATCGTGCGAACCCTGACGTGACCGCTCAGGCGCCCTCCCGCGGAATCGCGTCGACCGCGTAGCGCAGCTCGACCATCCCCTCGCCGAACTGGTGCACCGACTTGAGTCGCAATGATGGACTGAGGACGCGCCTCGGAAGAAGCGCCTTGCCCTGTCCCAGTGTCACGGAGCCGATCTGGACAATCAACTCGTCCAGCAGGGATGCATCGAGGAACTGGCCGGCGAGGTCGCCTCCCCCCACGATCCAGACGTTCCTGGAGCCAGCCATGGCGGTCATCGCGGCATGGACCGGGGCAACGCTGCCTCGAACGAAGCGAATGTCCGCGCCAGCCGGTGCCGGCAGCTGGCGACTGGTGAACACCCAGACCGGCTGGGAATAGGGCCAGGGCGATTCACTCTCGGTCCCGAGTTTCACGTGATGCTTCAACAGCCACTCGTACGTCGACGCCCCCATGGCGATGGCTCCGACCTCCGCGATGAAGGCCGGATAGCTCGTCGTCTCGAGCGTCGCCAACGGAAACAGCCACTCGAGCGAATGGTCTTCCGTGGCGATGAAGCCATCCAGGCTGGAGGCGGTGTAGTACTGCGTGGTCATGACCCGATTGTGGCCGAGGTGTGGGGCGCGCCATCCGGCGCGCCCCCGATCGAGTGGCGTCGATCGCTCGCCGCTACGGCGTCACGCCGTCGACGCATGTCCAGTAGAAGACCCAGGACGAGTTCGCCTCGCCCTGGAACGACCAGAGGACCTGGCTCCCGCTTATCGCTGGGCGCGTGGCGAAGATCGTCCCGCCCGGGTTGGCCTGATAGCCGAAGTTCATGACGCTCTTGGTGTTCGCCGAGCAGGTCGCGAAGAAGACGCCGAAGTTGGCGCTTCCACTGGGGGTGAGCGTCGCGGCCTGCGAATGGAACTCGAGCCCGGCGAGCGGCCCCGACGCCCCGGTCGGCCCCGCCGGGCCGGTGGGGCCCTGCGCCCCTTGCGGTCCCTGGGGCCCCGTCTGGCCCGACGTGGACCACGTGAACTGCACGTGCGCGGGCGAGTTGCAGCTGGTGGGGGTTCCGGGCTCCTTGATCATGTACACGGTCCCGCTGGCCGGGACGTAGCAGGCGGTGCGCGTCTGGGCGGAGGCGTGCGACGGGGTGGCGAGGAGCAGCGCGGCGATGGCGCCGAACACGGCGGATGGTCCGCTCCGTACGGCGCGAGCGAGAGGGGCGAGGGCGAATCGCATGGTGGAGATCCTCGGACGAGGGAGTCGTTAGGCCGAGTGCGGGAGGAGCCTATGGCGTGGCCGCGGCAGGGGTGAGGAGGCGGTCGGCCCCGTCGAGCGCCATGGCGATGACGTCGCGATCGCTGGCGTCGTCGCGCGACGCGCGCGCGGCATATGCGGCGAGCGTGAGGCGCGCCTGGTGCGAGGCATGCAGCGCCGCGAGGCCGTCACCGCGCCGGATGGCGGCGGCCAGGTCGCCGAGCGATGCGGTGAGCGTGGCGCCGACGGCGCGGTCCCCGAGCGCCGGGGCGGCACGCGACGCGGCGTCCTCGAGGGCCACCGTGGCCCCCGCCGCGGCGGCTGCGTGCAGGCGCGCGTCGTCGTCGCTAGGTGATCGCGCCGCGGTCGCGCTGTCGCCGCATCCCGCGAGCGTCGCGCCGAGGGCGAGGAGTGGGATGACCTGGGCCTTCACGGGAGCCTCGCACGGCTGGAGGTCCGGCGAATGTCGGAACCCCCCGGAAAATCCGCAAGAGGCCTCGGTGATTCCGCCAGCCGAAGGGAGAATCCGGCTGGGCGAGGACGAGCGGGAGTGGGCCCAACCGCAAACGGCAGGGTGCGCCATCCCCCGGTCCGAGTCGGTGCGGCGTACGTGAAGCCGCCGATGTCTCGGCCGACCCCAACGGGACTCCACCGACCGAGGCCGCCTGGAACTCCGGGCGCTTCGCCTCCCCGACCGGGCCCGCGATGTGCGAGGGCCGCCTCTCCTCAGTCGTTAGGCATCATGGCCGGGTTCCACACCACCTCCCACAGGTAGCCGTCGGGGTCCTGGAAGTACCCTGCATAGCCGCCCCAGAACGTCGGCGCGGCCTCCTTGCGAATCGTGGCGCCCGCGGCTGCCGCCTGCGCCATCACGGCGTCGACTTCCGCCGCCGAGGCGACGTTGTGCCCGAGCGAGATGGCCGGGGCGCTCTCCTGGTCGATCGCGATGCCCGCGTCGTGTGCCAGGCTGGTGCGCGGCCAGAGCGCCAATCGCAGACTCGACTGCAGCGCGAAGAAGGCGACGGCGCCGTGCTCGAACTCCGTCCCGACGATCCCCTCGGTAGCGAAGCCGAGCCCGTCGCGGTAGAAACGCACCGCCGCGTCGAGATCGCGAACTGCGAGCGTGAGGACTGAGATGCGCGGCTTCATCGGGTGCGTGGCTTGAGGGGTGCGGTTGGCGGCCGGGCGGACGAGCCGCGGCGCTGCGGCGGTGCGACAGGCGCAGTAGGTGAACGCCTGCGTTGCGCCGCCCGGGGTCACGTGCAGCTCTCGGTGACTCTCGACCAGCGTGAACGGGGCACCGAACTCCGCGTGCAACTGCGCGGGAGAGTACCGAGCGACCTCGAGTCCGCTGCACCGCGTCGGGCCATCGTCCGCGAAGGTGGCGACGATCACGAGCCCGCCGGGGCGCACGGCGTGTCGCACCTGCTCCACGTAGCGCCGGCGCTCCGCATCGGCCGTGAGGAAATGGAAGACCGCCCGGTCGTGCCAGACGTCGAAGCCCTGGTGGGGGAGAGCGGCGTCGAGGACATCGGCCACCTGCCACGCGACGCGGGCGGCGCGCGCTCCGATCCGCTCGCGTGCGCGCTGGAGCGCGGTGGGGGAGAGATCGAGCACGGTCAGTGCGCCATAGCCGGCGTCGAGCAGCCCGTCGACGAGCGTGGACGCGCCGCCGCCGATATCGATGATGGCGCCCGACCGATCCGGGCTCAGCCTCTGGATGAGTTGACGCGAGAGCCGCGCCTCGGCCTGGAACCAGCTGACCTGGTCCGGTCCCTTGGTGCGATAGACCGCCTCCCAATGCTCGGCGCGGGTCAAGGCAGCCCTCCGGATCGACCGCGAATGTACGTCGCCACGACCTGGATCCTTCGGCGATGGCTGCAATATAGAAGACGCTGGCGCAGCGCGCGCCTTCCGGTGCCGCTGTACGCCACGCGCGGTGTCAGGGCGTGCGCGCGGCGCCGACCCCGCAGCCCTTCATCGCCTCCGACCGGGTGGCGCCGCCTAACAACACCTTGCCCCGGGCCGCGAGTACCGGTCCTCCAGCCGCTTCGATGGCGACTGCATCGCCTTCGCGCGAGAGCCATCCACGACGATTACCGTCGGCGACTTCAATGCCGACGGTGTGAACGACCTCCTGGTCCCCCATCGCAATGGCGGGCAGAGTCGGCTCTACCTCGGCGCACGCGGTGCGAGGCCGACCACGTTGCGCGCCGTGGCGTTCGGCCCTCCCGATGCCGCCATTCGCGTGGCCCAGGCGGCCGACTTCGACGGGGACGGTCGCCTGGACGTCGTCGCCATAGACGCGCGGAGGGGGATCGCGATCTATCCCGGGCGCGGCGATGGCACCTTCGATTCCCCCCGGTCCGTCGGCGGCTCCACCGTTGTCCCGTACGCGCTGGCGGTTGCGGACCTAGACTGCGACGGCCGGGCCGACTTCGTGGTCGGCAACGTGCAGGCCCCCTCGTGGGCATTCGTCAACCGGGGCGACGATGGCCTCGTCCGGGTGGACTTCGGCGACGGTGCGGGGACGGTATACGGGCTCGCGGTGGGCGACATCAACCGCGACGGCCGTCCCGACATCGTGGCGGCGCGTTCGGAGGCGCCCAACGTGTTGTACCTGGCGACGGAGGGTGAGGGGCGCTGCCGGTAGTCGGGCGCTCGCCACGGGCCCCGCGGGCGCGAGACCGGCGCAGTCGATGAAGTATCGCGCTTCACCGCTTCAGCCGTCGCCGCAGTTCGTCGAGGAAGCCCTGCGCCACCACGAGCCTGGGCGTCCCCGCCGTCTCCTCCCACCGGTGGTCTCGCACCTTGCGAAAGCGCTGATCGTCTCCAGCGGGCCACGTCTCTCGGCCACGCCCTGCGCATCCATGCGCCGCACGCCGGCACGCGCGCAATTTTCGCCTGTGGCGCGGCGTCGCGCGGCGAGCGGGGGTCCGGCGAGGACGGCCTGCGCGACGATAGCAGCTGCAGCGAGTGGCCGCCTGGCGTGGTCACCCCGGCGTCGTCTTCGCCTTGAGCTCCGCCGCGCGCTCGCGCGCCGCGCGCACCGTCCCCTGCTGATCCGCGTCCGCATTCTTCCACATGTTGGCGAACCACTCGTAGTGCTCGATGGCCTTTGCTGCGTTCCCCTGCTTGTCGTAGAGCGCAGCGAGCCGGCGGTGAATCGCCGGCCGGAAGAGCCCCGCACCGAGCCGCTCCGAGTCGTTGCGCGACACCGCACGCTCGTACCACACGATGGCCGAGTCGGGGCGACCGGCGCGTTCGTGGGCGATGCCGGCCAGGAATGCGTCCTCGAGGTAGGGAACCGCCTGCACCTTCGCGATGAGCGCGAGATCCGCGAGCCCCTCGTCCCAGCGGTCCGCCGCGATGGCGGCCGACGCTCTCACGCGCGGCGCCCACACGATGCGGTCCGCGTCGACGGGCATCAGGTCGCGCATGTACCCCTCGTTGATGATGCGTCCTGCCTCGGCGTCTCCTGCAAGGGCCGCAACGAACGCGAGATCCCGCCAATCCCGATCGCCCGCCGGTACGCGATCGACGGCCGTCTTCGAGGTGGCCTGCTTCAGGAGTGCTCGCGCACGGACGTCGTCACCATCGAACACGATTGCGAGCGTGGCATCTTCCTTTGCGATTTCCATGGCTGCCTGCGCGGAGAGCTCGTCCGCCGAAGCGCCGGGACGTGTGGCGCGGGCCCTCGCCATGGCCGTTTCGGTGGCCAGCTCCCGAGCCTCTCGCGAGCGGCCCTGGAGGGACGCCACCGCCCGCAACCAGGTGAGCGACTGCAGTTCCTGGCGCGAGTTTCGCGCCGTTCGCCTGGCGCCTCGGCTCAGCGCCTCGAGCGAGTCCAGCCGGCCGTGCGCCCAGAGCGCGAGCGCCTTGGCTTCCCAGAGCCGCGCGTGGCCGGGAAACCGCTGGCGAAACTCCACCTCGACGCTGTCCAGCGACGCCGCCGGCCGACCGGCATCGAGGAGCGCGGCCTGCAAGGACACATATCCCAGCGGGTTCGCCGACGCGCGATTCATCGCCAGCCTGAACAACGGCGCGCTCCTGTCGAAGCGACGAAACGTGGCATGGTAAATGAGGCCGGCGTTGTTCAGCGCCGTGCGGTTCGTCGAGTCGCGGGCGAGCAACTGCTCGTACGCGGCGAGTGCCTTCGCTGCGTCAGGCTCCGGCCCATACATGTAGTACGAGCCTTCTGTGATGGCTCGCTCCTCGTCGCTCAGCCGGTCACGGTGCTTCCACGCTTCCGTGAGCGCGCGGATGGCCTTGTCCGAACCGAGGCCGTAGTTGCGGGTGACGACGGAGAGCTTGCGCCATGCCATGGCGAATCCGCTGTCGAGCGCGATCGCGGACTCATATGCCTGCACCGCGCCGTCGATCTCACCTTTCTCCTCGGCGTTCACGCCCTCCATGTACTTGCGCAGCGCGGCGAGCGACGGGGTCGTCACGCGCTGCACCGAGTTCGATGCCCGAATCCCCTTGAGCGACTCGCCGACTTCCTCGCGGATGTCGCGCGACAGCCTGCCCACGGCGGCGATCAACTCGTCGTCCCCCGCGGCGGTTTCGCGGAACGTCGCGAGCTCGGTGCCATCGAGCGCGGAAACGAGTCGCGCGGACAGCACGTAGCTCGAGCCGAGTCGAACGACCTCGCCATCGACCACGCCCTTCGCGCCCTCGCGCGTCGCGATCTCCCGCGCGACGTCGAACGGCACGGCCGACTCGGCCGGCCGCGCCATGCGCTGGAGAACCTCGCGGACGGCCGCCCGGCTCATCACGCGGAGGTTTGCGGATTGTCCGAGATCCGTCCGGAGCGCCTCGCCCAATGTGGCGCCGAGCAGCGTATCGCCGGCCGGAGGGCGGAAGTCCGCAACGACGATCGTTTCGTTCGCGCCGAATGCGCCCTTGCCCATGAGCGACGCCGCCGGCCCGATCCCCATCGCGCGTGACACCATGAATCCGGCGACGAGCAGGACGAACGCGCCGACGGCGACGGCCCCGGCGCGCCACGTTCGCGTCCACGACAGGTGCGGGCTGGCCTTGAGCGCGAAGGTCGCCATCGTCCCGACAGGTGCGCGCGATCCCGTGTCCGTTCGCGCAGGCGTCAGGGTCGCGACGTGCCGCGCGGTGCGCTGCACCCACCACGTACCGACGATGGCGGGCAGGCCCGCGACCATGAGGCCGGTCGCGCCGGCGAGCGCCCAGTCGGGGAGGCCGATGACCTCGGTCGCCGCCCAGGCGGCCAGGATGACGACGCTCGAGACCGCGGCCCAGATGCCTAACGCCTTGCCGAGCGGAAGGCGCGGGCCCAGGAGGGCCATGGAGGCGGCGCTGGAGGAGCCGCTCGTCGTCACCGTGTCGAGCACGCGGGCGATCGTGGCGGCGTCCGCGGGGCGCTGATCGGGCTCCTTCGCGAGGCACTGCATCACGATCGCGGCGAGCACCGGTGGGACCTCGGGACGCAACGCGAGCACGTTGCGTGGCGCCTCGCTCAGGTGCGCAACGAGTTGTCGGGCCGGGGGGAGACCGGCGAAGACCTGCTGGCCGGTCAGGACCTCGTACGCCATCGCGCCGAACGAGTAGATGTCGGCTCGATGGTCGAGCCCCGGATCGCCGGCAGCCTGCTCGGGTGCCATGTACGCCGGCGTGCCCATGGCCATTCCGGCCTGCGTCAGCGTCGCGCTGCCGCTCCCGGTGCGCGATGCCGTGATCGCCTTGGCGATCCCGAAGTCCGTCACCGTCGCGCTGCCCGACGAGAGCAGCACGTTGTCCGGCTTGATGTCGCGGTGGACGACGCCGTGCGCATGGGCGTGGGCGAGCGCCTTCGCGACGTCGCGCAGAATCCCGATGGCCTCCGCGATGCCGATCGGGCCGTCCTCGAGCTTCCGCCGCAGCGACTCGCCGTCCACGTACGGCATCGTGAACCACGGTATCCCGTCGGTGTCGCCGGCGGAGAGGACGGGAACGACGTGTGGATGTTGCAGCTGCGCGGCGAGGAGGACCTCGCGCTTGAAGCGCTCGACGCTGAGTCCCTGGAGCAGGTCGGGGGAGAGCACCTTCACCACGACGCGCCGGGACAGGGCGTGCTCGCGGGCGAGATAGGTGCGCGACATCCCCCCGCCGCCGAGCTCCCGCTCGATCGTGTAGTCGTTGGTGAGCGCCTGGGCGATGTTCGCGCTGAAGGGATCCATTGCGTAGGGAGCGGGTCACGTGGATGATGCGGTGACGCTAGACGCCGCGCCAGCCCCGACCGTAAGCATCGCATGCCGGGGATGTGACGGCGCTGGCTCCGACCGTGGATCGGCATGCGAGCGGAAGGTCATGCGCGAATGGAGGGCAATCGGGGCTGAAGGCTGCCAAGTCCGGACAGACTGCCCGCCAATGCCCGTGCTGCGAGCGCTCCCAATAGGGTGCGGTCGTGGGGCTGGCGGGCCGTCGCATCAGGCTGCGCGATCCCCACGCGCAACGTCGGACCATCACGATCGCCGTCACGGGCGCCGCCAGGGAAGCGATGCCCGGTAGTGTCGACGTCTACCTGCGGACGCGCGCGCCTAACAACACCTTGCCCCGGGCCGCGAGTACCGGTCCTCCAGCCGCTGCCGCACGAACTCGTCCCGCGTCAGGGGAATCCGGTCGGGATGGCACCGCCGCTGGTGCCGCAGGTATCCCTCGTAGTCCGGTGCCCCGATGATCCGGGTGAGCGTCGATGTCGCGCGCGCCAGGCGCGCGGCGAGCTTGTCGCCCCACGTCATCGCGAACCCTCCCCGCCGCCGTTCCCGGCCGGCCGCCGCGCCAGCGTGCGCTCGAACAGCTCGAAGATCCGCCGGTACTCGTCGGCCCAGCTCGACGGGCGCACGAACCCGTGGTCTTCCACCGGATACACCGCCAGCTCCCACCCGGTCTTCCCCAACTCGATGAAGCGCTGCGTCAGCCGCACGATGTCCTGGAAGTGCACGTTCACGTCCACCATCCCGTGCGCCATCAGCAGCGGATCCTCCAACCCCTCGGCGAAGAAGATCGGCGACGAGTGGCGATAGGCCAGGGTGTCCTGCTGCGGCTGGTTGAGGATGCGCGCGGTGTAGCCGTGGTTGTAGTGCGCCCAGTCGGTCACCGACCGCAGCGCCGCCCCGGCCCCAAACTCCTTGGGTGCGTTGAACAGCGCCATCAGCGTCATGAAGCCGCCGTAGCTCCCGCCGTAGATCCCGATGCGCTCGGGGTCTATGCCGTACGTCTTCTGCAGCCACCGCGACCCGTCCACCTGGTCCTGCAGGTCGCGCCCCCCCATCCAGCGGTAGATGGCGGTGCGCCAGTCGCGCCCGTAGCCGGCGCTGGCCCGGTAGTCGATGTCCAGCACCACGTATCCCCGGCTGGCCAGGAGGTGGTGGAACATGTACTCGCGCGAGTAGCTGGACCAGTAATTGTGCACGTTGTGCAGGTAGCCGGCCCCGTGCACGAAGATCACCGCCGCCCCGTTAGGCCGCGCCTGCACGTCCTGCGGGCGATAGATGCGCGCCGGCACCTCGACGCCGTCGGACGCGGGGATCTTCACGATCTCGGGGACGATCCACGGATAGGCGAGCCACTCGGCGGTGGGCGACGTGGTCAGCTTCGCCATCGACGCGCCCGCGCGGGCCGGCCCCACGAACAGCTCGGGGGGACGGTTGGAGGTGGAGTATACGTCGGCCATGGTGCGCCCGTCGGGCGACAGCGCCACCGCATGGCCCCCGACGCCGCTCGTCAGGCGCGTGGCGGCGCCGCCGCCCACCGGCATGCGATAGAAGTGCCGCTCGAACGGCGACACCTCGCTGGTGTGCAGCTCGAAGACGGTCCGGTCGTCGGACAGGCGGGCGTCCAGCACCTCCCATCGCCCGCGCGTCAGCTGCCGCCGGTCGCTTCCGTCGGCATTGATGCTGTAGAGGTGCGCGAAGCCGTCGGCCTCGCTCGCGAACCAGGCGCGCCCGCCGCCGGAAAGCCCCCCGCCGGGGAGCCACCCGCCGCAGGTGAAGCACGGCCCCCCCACCCACGCCGAGTCGCGCAGGACGTCGAGCGTCACCAGGCGCGCCGAGTCGGCGTCGAGCCGCTGCAGGTAGCGCGCCTTGTAGTCGCGCTGCTCGGCGAAGACGAGCGCCTGCGTCCCGGCGTCGTTCCATCCCAGCGAGAGCGCCAGGGACGGGATGGCGGCGGTGTCGCCGGGGATGAGGTGGAGCCAGCTCACCTCGCCGCCCGGGAGGCGCATGACCCCGGCCCGCCCCGTGGACTGCGCGTCGCCCACCTTGGTGCGCACGGTGAGCTCCTCGGTGTAGCCGCTGAGGGTGACGTAGTTCGGGACGATGGCCTGCCGCGACTCGCGGGGCGCGGTGGTGGTGGTGAACAGGAGGTAGCGCCCGTTGGGGCTGACGGAGAGCTGCGCCAGCCGTTCGTTGGGCTGCAGGTAGAGCGTCCTGGGGCGCCCGGCCTGCTGCGCCTCGCGCTCCGCCTTGGCGACGGAGTCGCGCGCCACCCGGTCGCGGATGACCTCGAAGAGCTCCCGCTGCTGCGCCTCGAGCCGCGCGCGCTGCGCGTCCGGGCGCGGCGGTGCCGGCGGGGCGGGGGCGGGACGGAAATCCGTCAGCTGCTCCATGAGCGCCGACTGGATGTCGAAGGCCATGATGGCGATTCCGTCGCGCACGAAGAAGACCCGCCGCCCGTCGGCCGCAAAGGTCGGCGAGCGCTCGTCGTTGACCGTGTTGGTGAGCTGGCGCGCCTGCGACCGCTTGAGGTCGACGAGGTACAGGTCCCCGTTGTACGAGACCACGCGCCGGGCACGGTCAGGCGACAGTTCGCCTTCCTCCAGCAGCGGCCCCACCGAGTCCATGTGGGCACGGGTGACCGCCTCGGGGGCCGCCCCGGCCGTCGCGCGCACGCGGTACGGCTCTGGCGACTTGCGCCAGTCGCTCCCCGGGGGGAGCCACTGGAAGTAGATCCACGCGCCGTCCGGGGTGAAGCGCACCCGTTGCGGCTCGCGGCCGTAGAGTTCGGGGCCGCGCATCATCCACGGGATGGTGAGGGCGGGGGGGGGCGGCGCCTGGGCGGCCGCGGGCGCGGGGACGACCAGCGCCCCGCCGGCCAGCGCCAGGGCGAGGCGGACGGCCCGCGCGGCGCGGGCGACGAGCGCCGGGCGGCGCGCGATTGCGACAGGCGAGGTCATCTCAGTCTCCCACCGCGACGGCGCGCGGCTCGAAGGGGATCTCGGTGCTCACCGCCGGCTTGCGACCGGCGATCACGGCCAGCCACTCCCGCGCCGACGCCGCCAGGACGATCACCACCGAGACCATGAAGAAGGCGGCGACCCCGGCGTCGATGCGGTCGTTCATCACCAGCCGCGCCGCGTCGGCGGCGCTCTTCACGTTGGCCGGGAGCGTCCCCGACGCCACCTGCTCCTGCACCAGCCGCGCGTGCGACAGGAAGCCGAGCCGGGGGTCGCCGGAGAAGATCTTGAGCCACCCCGCCGTCATCGTCACGACCGCCAGCCAGGCCAGCGGGAGGATCGTGATCCAGGCGTAGCGCGCCTTCCCCATCTTGATGATCACCGTCGTCCCCACGCACAGCGCCACCAGCGCCAGCAGCTGGTTGGCGATCCCGAACAGCGGCCAGAGCGAGTTGATCCCGCCTAACGGGTCCACCACCCCCTGGTACAGGAAGTACCCCCACGCCGACACGAAGAGCGCGCTGGAGAGGAAGACCGCCGGGTACCACCCCACCCGTCCCAGCGGTTCGTAGACGTGCCGCAGCAGGTCCTGCAGCATGAAGCGCCCCACCCGCGTCCCCGCGTCGAGCGTGGTGAGGATGAAGAGCGCCTCGAACATGATGGCGAAGTGGTACCAGAGCGCCATCGCCGTGCTCCCCCCCAGCACGTTGGAGAAGAGGTGCGCCATCCCCACGGCGAGCGACGGCGCGCCGCCGGTGCGCGACAGGAGCTTGCTCTCCCCCACGCTGGCGGTGAGCCGCGTGAACTCCTCGGGGTCGAGGGTGAACCCCCAGTTGGCGATGGCCGCCGCCGCGCTCTCGACCGTCGACCCGATGGCCGCCGGCGGGGCGTTGATGGCGAAGTACGTCCCCGGCGTCAGGACGCAGGCGGCGACCAGCGCCAGCGTCGCCACCAGCGACTCGGTGAGCATGGCGCCGTAGCCGATGAAGCGCGCGTCGGTCTCGCGCTCCAGCAGCTTGGGCGTCGTCCCCGACGCGATGAGCGAGTGGAAGCCCGAGATGGCCCCGCAGGCGATGGTGATGAACGCGAACGGGAAGACCTTCCCGGCGAAGACCGGCCCCGTTCCGTCGACGAAGCGGGTGAGGGCCGGCATCTCCAGCGGCGGCAGGACCAGCACCACGCCTAACGCGAGCGCCACCACCACCCCGATCTTCACGAACGCCGACAGGTAGTCGCGCGGCGCCAGGAGGAGCCAGACGGGGAGGACGCTGGCCGCGAAGCCGTAGATCATGATGCTCCACGCCAGCGCCGTCCGGCTCATGGTGAACAGCGGCGCCAGCGCCGGGTTCTGGGCCACCGCGCGCCCGATGTACAGCGCGATGACGAGGAGGACGAGCCCCATCACCGTGGCCTCGAGCACCTTGTGCGGGCGGATCCACCGCATGTACCCCCCCATCAGGAGGGCGATGGGGATCGTGAGCCCGACGGTCACCACCCCCCACGGGCTCTCGCCCAGCGCGTTCACCACCACCAGCGCCAGGACGGCGATGAGGACGATCATGATCCCCAGTACCGCCACCAGGGCGGTGAAGCCGGCCACGGGACCGATCTCCTCCTTGGCCATCTGCCCCAGCGACTTCCCGTTGCGCCGCACGCTGGCGGCGAGGATCACGAAGTCCTGCACCGCCCCCCCGAGCGCGACACCGATCACGATCCAGAGCGCCCCGGGGAGGAAGCCGAACTGCGCGGCCAGCGTGGGCCCCACCAGCGGGCCGGGGCCGGCGATGGCGGCGAAGTGATGACCGAAGACGACCCAGCGGTTGGTGGGGACGTAGTCGCGCCCGTCGTTGAGCCGCTCCGACGGCGTGCGCCGGTTGGCGTCGAGGGCGAAGATGTTGGCCGCGATGATGCGCGAGTAGAAACGATAGGCGACGGCGTAGAAGCAGACGGCCGCCGTCACCAGCCACGCGGCGCTCACGCGTTCGCCCCGGCTGAGGGCGAGCCAGGCGAACGCCCCGGCGCCGCAGGCGGAGATGAGGATCCAGAGGGCGGCGGACTGGAATCGGCGCATGGAAGCGTTAGGCGGGAGACGGGGACGGGGGACGGGCGTCGGTTCGCGCGCGACGAAATTGGAGTGGGGGATAACGGGGGTCAACGCGTGGCTCGCACGCCGCG
>MEDZ01000049.1 GCA_001724275.1 Gemmatimonadetes bacterium SCN 70-22 | reverse complement strand
GTCCGCCACCCGCTGCGTGTACCCCCGCGTCAGGAACGCCATCGCCTTCGCCACCCGCACCGGCGTCCGCGCCAACCCCTCCCGCCCCGGGTCCTCGCCCAGCAGCTCCAGCTGCCGGCGCACGAGGTTCTCGTACTCGAGCCCGCGCGCGTCCGCGGACGGCGCCTCGTCGTCGCCGGCAAGCTGGTCGGCCCGCACCACCAGCGGCTGGGTCGCGCGCGCGCGCGCCGGGGCGGCCTCAGCGCCCGTCGTAGTCGACATGGTTGTTCTCGGTCTCCCAGAGCCGCAGGTTCGTTAGGCGCCCAGGGCGCACGTGCGGCTGCAACACGCGCCAGATGGCGACGACGAGGTTCTCCGACGTGGGGTTCACCCCCTGCAGGAAGTCCACGTCGAGGTTCAGGTTCCGGTGGTCCAGCTTCCCGACCACCTCGCGCTCCACGAGGTCCCGCAGGGCCCCGAGGTCGACCACGTACCCCGTCCTGGGGTCCACCTCCCCTTCCACCGACACCTCGAGGGCATAGTTGTGCCCGTGCCAGTTCGGGTTGTTGCACTTGCCGAACAGCGCCGCGTTCTCGGCATCGCTCAGCGCAGGGTTGTGCACCCGGTGCGCCGCGTTGAATCGCAGGCGCCGGGTCACCGTGACGATCGGCATGCGGTGGCTTCCGGTGGAGGGGGACGCTGCTTGAGCGCACCCACGCGCCCCCGTAGGTTCTCCCGACGAATGGAGGGGCGTTGCGGTCGTGCCAACGGATCCATGGCGGCGAGGCGCGGTCGGACGCCCCGCACCCCTGTACAAGCCCGCCGCCCGTCGCGTTGTTCCCGCCACCTCGCCCCAGGAACTGGCCCCGGAACGAGACGGGGCCCCATCGAGATCGATGGAGCCCCGCCAGGTCGGAACGAAGAGGTTTTTTTGAAGCCCAAGCGATAGGTATAAGATTCGCACCGCGCTTGCCGCCTTCCCCGCACTGGGGCATGACGTCGACTCGTTTGTTGAACCCCCTCGATGAGCTTATCGGCTCAAAAAGTCTGTCTCTCCGTCCCGTGTTCGTACTTCCTGCCCGGAATGTACCGGGCGCCCTCTGACCGGTCAATTCACCATGGACCTCGGCATCATCGCCGCCATCGCCATGCTCGCCGTCTGGGCCTTCGCGACGTTCACCACCGACGCCCCGGGGTGGATACATGCGCTCCTCACGGCGGGCGTCTTCCTTCTCATCTGGCGCATCGTGGTGCGTGGCACACCGGAAGCGCGTGGCGGCGATGCGCCCCGGAAGCCCGGAAAGTGACCGCGCCACCGCATGACGCCCGTCCGGTCGACTGAGGGACGTTACATGGCGTAACGGACCAGCGCCTTCTGTATCGTCCCCTGATGGGGGGCGCCGCTCGGCGCGTCAGATCTCCCAGTTGCTCAGCACGAGCCCCTCGCGCGGTCGCCGTTCCTCGCCCCCGGCGACGACCATGCGCAGGTCCGTCCAGCGCACACGCGCCCCGAGGGCGATCAGGGCGCGGTAGCCCTCCTCGTATTCCCCCTGCATGCGCACGGCGACGCGGCGCGTCCCCGAGAGACGGGCCGCCGCGGCGAGGAGCGGCGCCATCGCCGACACGTCGCCCTGGCGGGCGAGCACCATCTTGAGGACGCGCAGCTCCTCGCGCGCGCGCCCCTCCACCAGCGGGGCCGCGTGGAAGAGCGCGAAGCCGGTGAGCTCGCCGCGCTCGTGCCGCAGCACCACGTCGCCGAGTCCGAGCTCGAGGGTGAGCTGGAGCTCGCGCGTGAAGTCGTAGCCGGGCATCAACGCCCCCGTGAGCTCGCGGCAGCGCGCCAGCATGGCCCGGCGCTCGCGCGGGGGGAGCGCGCCGAGGAGCGGGACGGCCCCGTCGGTCGTGGCCGCCTCGAGGGTGAGCGTGATCGTTAGGCGCCCCGGGACGAAGCCGAGCCGGGAGTAGAAGCCGATGTTGTCCATGGTGCGCGGCATCGTCTCCAGCCCGATCACCGCCGCCCGGCGCTTGCGCAACCAGTCGATCCCGGCCTGCACCACGGTCTTGCCGATCCCGCTCCCCTGCCACTCCGGCCGTACGGCGAGGGGCCCCATCCACCCCTCGACCCCCGAGTGGTGCGCCACGTTGAAGGCGACGATCTCGTCGCGCTCGTCGCGCCACAGCATCGCCCCGCCGTCGGCATCCTCGATGGCGTAGCGCCAGATGGCCGGATTGAGGTAGGGGACCCGCACGCCCACCATGCCGTCCCGACGGTACCGTTCCGTGAAGGCATCGCTGAAGACGCGGTTGAGCGGGTCGATGTCGGTCAGGCGCGCCGGGAACGGCCCCTCGATGTTCCGCAGCGAGCGCCACGGCGTGCTCGTCGTCATGCGTCCTCTCCCGCCTCCTCCAGCGAGAGGAGCTCCGCGTCGGGGCCGGCACCCACCCCGACCAGGTCGGGCTCCGGCTGTCGCACACGCGCGCTCCCGCTCTCCTCGTCGTACTCCACCGTGATGACGCGATCCAGCCCCTCGCGCACCGACTCGATGTGCGTGATGAGGACGACCTGCTCGAAGCGATCCTGCAGCCGCCGCAGGAGCTCGACCACGTTGTGCCGGCGCACCTCGTCGAGCGAACCGAAGACCTCGTCGAGGACGAGCAGCGAGAACGCCTGTCCGGCGCGTTCGGCGATCATCTGCGAGATCGCCAGCCGGAGCACGAGGTTGGCGAGGTCTTCCTCGCCCCCGGAGATGACCGGCTTCGGCTGGCCGTCCTCGAGGACGATGACGTTGTACTGGTCGTCGAGCTCGAGTTCCGTGTAGCGGTGATCGGTCAGCTCGGCGAGGAAGGCGCTGGCGAGCTCGGAGAGTTCCGGGCGCAGCTGGTGGTTGAGGTCGGTGCGCAGGTCGGAGAAGGCGCGATCCAGCTCGTCGTGCAGCCGTTTTTCCCCCTGCATCGCCTCGTGCGCCACCTGGGCGCGGTCGTAGTCCTGCTGTGCGCGCTCGGCCTGCTGCAGGGCTCCCGTGGCGGATTGGAGCTCGGCGCGCGCGCTGGCCACCGCGATCTCGGCCGCCCGCGCCTCGGCCAGCGTCGTCTCCTGGCGCTCGCGCAGCTCGAGGTACTCCTGTTCCGAGAAGGCGACCTCGTCGCGGGCCCGCCGCAACGCCACGGCGCGCTCGCGCAGCCGCGTCGCGTCGCCGAGCAGCGACACGCGCGCCGCCGCCAGGCGCGGCTCGCGCTCCAGCAGGGTGCTCAGCCGCGTCGCGCGATCGTTGAGCGGCGCGAGCCGGTCGACCTCGAGGCGCAGCACGGCGTGCCGCTCGCCGTCGTACCCGGTGGGGATGGCGGCCAGCTCGCGCCCCAGCTGCTCGTGGCGTCGTTCCTTGCCCCCGAGGTCGCGTGCCAGTTGCGCCAGCTCCTGCACCGCCCCCTGCACGCGGGCCAGCTGCCGCTCCAGCGTCCCGACCTCGGTTTGCAGCTCACGGCGGCGCTCGTCCAGCTGCCGGACGTCGTCGGGCATCTGCTCCAGCTGCTCGAGGCGCGTGGTGTAGTAGCGGCCATCGACCGTGATCGTCTCCAGCTGCTCGTCGAGCGCATCGAGCACGGTGCGGAACGACTCGCCGAGGACGCGCGTGCACGTGGGGCAGACGCCATCCTCCCCCAGGTCGAGGATCCGGTCGCGTTGCGTCTTGAGCTCCTGGTACTGGCGCCGCAGCGCATCGCGCTTGGTCTCGGCCTCCTGCCGGTCGCGGACCCATTCGGTGCGCCGCGCCTCCAGCTGTCCCAGCGCCTCCTCCAGTTCCCGGCGCTTGCGCTCCAGCGACTCGGTGACCTCCTCCTCGAGCTGCGGCGCGCGGACGAGCTTCTCCCGGCGTTCGCGCAGGCGTTGCAGCTCCTCGCGCAGCGCGCGCTCCGCGTCGACCAGGGTCTGCCGGCGCCCTTCCTCGCGGGCCAGTTCCTCGAAGCGCCGGAACTCGGCCGCCACCGAGGCCAGCGGCGCCAGCTCGGCGGCGAGCGCCTCCAGCTCGCCGCGCGCGGCGGCGACCTCCGCCAGCTCGGCGTCGAGGCGCTCGAGCTCGCGCGTGCGCGACGCCTCGTCGTTCTCCACCACGCGCAGCTCGCCCACCAGCTCCTGCAGTCGCTCGCGCGCCGCCTGGGCCTCCTGCCAGCTGGGGGCCATGGCGCCGAGCGCCAGCCCGGCCTCCTTGAGGCGGGCGTCGGAGGCCGACAGCTGCAATTCCGCCGCCTGCCGGCGCGCGCGGGCTTCGGCCAGGGCGCGGGCGATCACCTCGGGATCGGGCATCATGGTCCGCAGCCCGGAGAGCTGGGCGACGATCAGCCGGCGCTGCTCGCGCACCAGCTCCTGTGCCCCGCGCAGCTTCTCGTACCCCAGCACCCGCGAGAGGAACTGCGCCCGCTCCGACGGCCCCATGGCCGCCATCACGTTGAGCTCCTTCTGGCCGGTGAAGTAGGTGTTGAAGAACTCGGCGCGCGTCATGCCCAGGCGGCGCTGCAGGACCTCGGTCACCGCGGTGAGCGAGTTGGCGATCGGCTCGGCGGCGCCGTCGAGGAAGAGCTCGGCGCTCGTCAACCCGCGCACGACGCGATAACGGTGTCCCGCCAGTTCGAAGTCGAGCTCGACGCGCACCGGGGCGCGCGGCGTCGCGCGCGCGAAGCGGATCGAGTCGCGCGTCCCGCGTGCGGCCTGCTGGCCGTACAGCGCCCAGGCGATCGCCTCGAGGAGTGTCGTCTTCCCCGCGCCGTTCGGGCCGATGATCCCGGTGAGCCCGAGGTCGAACTCGATGCGCGTGTCGGCGTGCTGCCGGAAGTTGACGAGATGGAGGGAGTTGAGCCTCACGCGTCGGGCTCCGCGGCGATGGCGAGCCCGGTCGCCGTGGCCCCCTCGCGCTCTTCCGCGTCGGCGAGGTAGTGCAGCCCCCGCTCGACCAGGCGATCGCGGTCGATGCCGGCCGGGAGGGGGCGTGCGCGCAGCTTGTCGCGCACCGTCTCCATCAACGAGGCGCGGCGCCCCGCCGCCCCCTGCCCCACCGCGACCCGGAGGATGTCGGGGCGGCGGGTATCGAGGTGGAAGTGCAGGGCGCGCTTCTTCAGCTCCCGCAGCAGGCGGTGGTCGATCTCGCGGGCCACGTGCCGCGGGACGTCGCGCACCACCTGGCGCACGATCTTGTCGTCGATGCCGCCGGGGATGCGCGCGATGTTGGCCCGGAGCGCGGCCTCGATGTCGGCGGCGGAGAGACCCTTGCCCTCAATCCTTCGCAAGTCGATCCAATCACGCGCTGCCTTGATCGGGTGAAAGGTGCGCTTGCCGGAGGAGAGGTCGTATTCGACGAAGCCCTTGCCTGGCAGTTTCGCCCGCCGCTCCTCATCGCGTTCGCCCCAAGAATTCGGGCTCGTATATTCTATGGACCCTGAGTAGCACGCGTTAGGCGCGAGTTGGCGAAATACGTGATAATGACCGAGGGCGACGTATGTCCATTCGCGATAGGAGATACTGTCGGGGTCGAGCGTTGCACCGGACCGCTCCGCCGACAGCGCGGACGGAGGGAGCACGTCAGGTAATCCTCCGTGTGCGACGAGTACGTTGTACCGCGAAGCCGCATCCGGCCGGAAGCGTCCCGGCGCACGTGCAGCAGCATCAGGGACGGCGAGGATAGCCAACTCACGCTCGGGAAGGACAATCCGCCGAGGCTGCGCTCCGTGCACGACTTCCACGCCGACCTCGGTGAACAGCCGAAGAATGCAGCCCGAATCGCTCGACCGCGGCTCATCGTGATTTCCCGCGATCATCACGACGATTGTCTTCGGGAGCGAGTGAGTGAGTCGCGAGAACTGTCCAAACGCGTGCAGGATCGCCGGGTTCGGCGGGCGCACGTTGTGGAAGATGTCGCCGGCCAGCACCACCACGTCGGGCGCCAGCGCGATCACGCGGTCGATCACCCCGCGAAAGACCGCCGCCACGTCGGCCTCGCGCTGGTTGATCCCGGCCGCCGTCTGGCGCTGGTACTGGCGGTAGCCGAGGTGCAGGTCGGAGAGATGGACGAGTCGCATGGGCCGCGGAAATATACGGGTGGCCGCGTGTTACCGCCCCACGCCACGCCATCTGTTCCGCGGCGCCCCGCGGGTCACATCACCCGCATCCACTGCGTGATCTTCATCCGGACGCGGAGCGGGGCGGCATCCTTCCCCCGCCCCGCCACCAGCGACCGGAGGGAGATCTGCGTGCGGGCGTCGGCAATCCACCCGCGACGCCGGTCGAGGAGGAGCTGGCCGCTCACGCTCCCCGAGGTCTGCACGAAACCGCCGTTGCTCCCCCCCCGTGGCCCCCCCTGCATCGGCCCCGACCGTACCAGCCGTCCCTTCATGGACAGGTACGCGAACTCGCCCGATCGCGACAGCGAGTCGAAGCGGAAGGTCGCCGTGAGCGTCGCCATCGCCCGTCCGTCGGGGGTCGCCGCGAGAGGGATGTCGACCGACCGGTTCCAGGTGGCGCCCGGCGCCACGGGGTCGCGCGGCAGGGTGGCGGGGAGCTGGGAGAGGAGCGTCCCCACCGCTGGCCCCGCCCAGGCATCCCCCCCCGCCACCGCGGTCGCCCCGTCGGGCGCAACCCGGAACCGGAAACGTTGCCCCTGGAGCGCCGCCGCCTGCCGGAGGACGTCGGACTGGTAAGTGCCGCTGCTCTCGATCCGGACCGAATCGGCCACCGCCATCACCGTCGCCCCGTCCAGGTCGGCCGACTCCACCGTGAGCCGCGCCAGCATCACCAGCGAGGTGACGTCGACCTTCGACGTGTCGTCGCCGGCGCGCGCACTCACCCCCATCTCGATGGTCTGGTCGAGGCGCAGGCGCAGGAGGTCGCCGGGGCGCGGTCGCAGCTGCAAGACGAGGGGCGACGCCCCGCCCGACACCCCCGGGGCCTGCGCCGCGCCGACCTGCACGATCCCGGCACACGCCAACGCCACCACCCACCCGGACACGACCCCAGCACGCCGTCGCATCACGAGCTTCCGTAGGGATCGCCGATCGGCGTCTGCCGCAGTGGCCGGACGGGGGGCGGCGACGCCTGGCGCGACGCCACGATCGAGCGAAACTGCGAGAGGAAGAACGCCTTCACGTCGCGCGGACGTTCGCGCAGCGTGCGATCGCGCGCCCGCAGGATCTCGTCGTCCGCGTACAGCCCCTCGAACACGACGCCGATCGACGCCATGGTCAGCTGCGGATCGAGCGACCGCAACCCGCGCAGCACCGCCTCCGCCAGCGTCGGCTCCTCGCCAGGCGGAAAGCGCTCCGCCCCCTCACGCCCCGACAGCACCGCCGGGCGCGGGAACCGGACGAAGACCGGGTGGGCGAAGTGCGGGTGCCGCACCATCAGCTGCCCCTTGTCCAGCGTCGCCAGCTTGGTCCGGGTCGCACTCCCCAGCACCGCATACCCCGGGGTCGCGAGCTCGTCGGGATCCATGCGCCCGTAGATGGCCGTGGCCGAGTTCCCCACGACCCGGCGGTGCACCTGCGACCGGAACTGCTGGGCACTGAAGAGGACGAGCCCCAGGTATCGCCCGCGCTCGGCGATGTCCAGGAGCATCTTGCGCACGTAGGTCTCGGGACCGTCGCCCGGGGCGTACTTGTTGAGCTCATCCACGAAGACCACGAGGTGATCGACCCCCAGCGCGCGACGCTCCAGGTGGTCGCGCAGCTTGGAGACGACGCGCGCGAAGACGAGGTCCTGCGCATCCTCCTCCAGGTTGGCGATGTCGATGACATACACCGCCCGGTCCTCGAAGCTCCCGAAGGGGAGGTCCGACGCGTGCCCGTCGTTGGTCACCAACCCCTCGCACCGGGTGGCGATGTTCACCAGCCGGTTGCGCACCTTGCGAATGGTCGCCACGTGGTGCGTGCGCCATTGCTCCCGGTTGGCCCCCTCCATGGCGTCGATCACGTCGCGGAAGAAGGCGTCCAGGTCGGAGAAGGAGCGCACCGCGTACGCCCGGGACCCGAGCAACGGGTCGCTGAACGGCTGGTCCACCACCCGCGATGCCACGAAGTCGATGAGCGCATCGGCCTTGGCGTCGATGTCCTCCTTGTTGAGGAGGACCTCGGCGAACTGCATCACCTCGCGCAGCCCCCACGTGAGCGGCGCCACGTTGTGCTGCAACGCCGGGTTGGAGCGGAGCGTGTTGAGCGCGAACCCCTTGGCCTTCCAGGGCGCAAAGTACCGGACCGCCGGGAACGGGGCCGCCGGGACGCCGAGCCGCTCGTAGAGGGCACGGTCGTGCGCCTCGAGCGAGGCGGGCTGGTCGAGGAAGCACAGGTCGGGCCCCTTCACGTTGAAGCAGACCGCCGCCACCGATCCCTTCTGCGCCGGGAAGTGGGCGAAGATCGATGCCAGGAGCCACTCCACGGCCGACGTCTTGGTCGCCAGTCCCGAGACACCGGTGATGTTCAGGTGTGCCGCCTCGGGGCCAAGGAGGAAGTCGGCGTCGAGATACACCGGCGATTCCATCCCGCCGGCGCGGTAGATCCCGACCGGGATCCCGGTATTCGCCCCCTCCCGCAGGTAGCCATCCATCCGCAAGGCGATCGCGATGTCACGATCGTCGGCCAGGTACACCTCGCCCATCGACACCGGCTGCAGCGGCTCGTCGGGGACGTGCCGGAGCACGGCCGCCGTGTACAGCCGGATCTCGGCGCGCTCCGTGGGCACGTGGCGGGCACGCGCCGGGTCGGCGTCGGCGCCGATCACGTCGTGCAGCGGCGAGGCGAGGTCCGAGTAGCTCATGCCGTCGGTCACCACCCCGTACACCTGCGGGATGCGCCCCTCGATGGCGTGCGTCCCCTCGACTCGCACGATCGTCCCGATGCCAACCGGCGAATCGAGCGCCGTCCAGAAGTGGAACTCGTGGGGCGTATTGGGGCGACGCTCGGTGGCCACGACCCGTCCGAGAGGGCGCGGCGATTCGGCGAGGGTGGGGGCGTCCGGCGCGTGGGGCATTGGGGGGATCGGAAACGACGCGCGGGTCTTCCCGCGACGCCGCAAAGGTAGCGCATGGGCGGCGGCGCGGGGACGTGGCGTCCTCCCCAACCCCACACCGGCGCGAGGGAGCTCCCACTTGCGCGGCTCTACCTTCGCAGCGACGCTTGGTGGGCGAAATACCGCGAAACCGCGACTCTGTCCCGAGTACAGCGTGTCATGTCGCCGGGCAACGTACCCCACTCGCCTTCACTGTCGTCGTTGCCCGAGACGTCTGCGACGTCCGCGTCATCCGCGTCATCCGCGTCATCCGCGTCATCCGCGTCACCCGCATCACCCGCGTCACCCGCGTCATCCGCGTCACCCGCGTCATCCGTGTCGGCGAGATGGCGGCCTTCGCTCGCATGGCTCCTGGCGTGGTGCGCGATTCCCACCCTGCTGGCGGCGAGCGCGATGGAGTTCCTCCCCACGGCCGGGGTGACGCTCGAGGTGCTGGCGACGACGCTGGCCGCCGCCATGGCCGCCGGCATCCTGCGCGCGCGCCGCGAGCTGCTGACGCGGCACTACCTCGTGCGCATCCCCCTCCTGATGGCGCTCACCGTCGCGGTGGCCGCGGCCTTCCCGCTCCTCGGCGACCTCCAGCCGCGCAACCCCGCGGTCTTCGGGACCGTTGGCCCCACGCTGATGGGGTGGGCCATCTTCTTCTGGCTCCTTGGTGCCCGCGATCCGTCGGATGGGAGCGATGCACCGGCGTGGGAGCCGCCGCGCTGGGCGCTCCCGGTGCTGCTGGGGACGAGCGTCGTCGTCATCGCCGTGACGCACTGGCTCGCGGTCGGCCGCCACGCCATCGTGAGCGACGAGGTCATCTACCTCCTCCAGAGCCGGTGGATGTGGAACCGTGACTTCGCCTGGCACGTCGATCGCGACCTGGTGCCGTTCCTCTCGATGCGCAAGCTGGGCGTGACGCCGAGCGGCGGGCTGTATGGGCAGTACACCCCCGGGTGGCCGCTCGTCCTCGCCCTGTTCGACCTCATCGGCTTGCGGTGGTGGAGCGGGGTGATCCTGGGGACGGCGTCGGTCTGGGCGACGTATCGCCTCGGGACGCTGCTCTACGGGCGGGCCGCCGGGGTGCTCGCGGGTGCGCTCCTCGTGATACAGCCCTGGTTCCTCGTGTTGCACGCCGGGTACATGGCGCACACGGCGACGATCCTCTGCACGGCCCTGGCGGCCATCTGGCTCCTGGAGGGCGAGACGGCGACGGGAAGGGGACGCACCGGGCGATGGCTCGCCGCGGGAGCGGTCATCGCCCTCTCCGTCACCGTCCGCTCGCTGACCGGGGTGGCGTTAGGCGCGTCGCTCGGACTCTGGATGGTGCTGCGCCGACGGCTTTCCGTGCGCGAGCTGGTCCGCTGCGCCGCCACCGTGGTGGTCGGGGCGCTCCCGCTGGCCGCCTGGTTCCTGTACTACAACTGGGCCACGAACGGCGACCCGTTCCGGATGAGCTACCAGGCCCTGCACGGCACGGGATACAACCTGGGCTTCGGCACTCGTGGCTTCACCGGATTCGACGAGCAGATGCAGCGGGTGTTGATCCCGACCGTCTTCACGCCGCGCCTGGCGGTGGTCCACCTGCTGCAGGTCATCGCCAGCATCAACCTCGGCTTCCTCCCGTACGCGCTGCTGGCCCCCGCCCTCGTGCTCTTCGCCGCGCACCGTCATCGCCCGCGCTGGGTGACGGCCGCCGCCTTTGCCATCCTGCCGGTGCTGTACTTCTTCTTCTGGGGGTCGGCGATCCGGTTCTACAGCGAGTACTTCCCCTTCCTGCTGGCGTGGGTGGCGGCGGGGAGCGTCGCGGTGATGCGCCAGCGCCCCCGGGTGGGCGCGGGACTCCTGGCCGCCACGGTAGCGGGGAGCGTCCTGCTCAACATTCCCGGACGGTGGGAGCGGATCCAGCTGGCCGAGCCGTGGATGCGCAGCGACTACACGGGGAGCCCGGCGCGCTTTGCCGCCTACGACTCGCTCGAGCAGCTGCAACGCACGCGCGGCAAGCTCCTCGTCTTCGTCCGGGAGCGCGTGCCGCGGCTCGACATCCTGATCGACCGCCTCTACCTGTACAACATGGACGGGCTGGGCGGCGGCATCCTCGTGGTGCGCGACCTGGGGACGCAGAACGCCCGGCTGATCGCGCGCTTCCCCGATCGGGTCCCGTACCTCCTGCGCGACAACGGGCGCGAGCGCGCGGCCACCATCACCCCCATCACGGGCACCTCGGCAACGCGCTGACGCACGGCCGCCGGGAGTCCCGGCGCCGGCACCCGGGCCTCACGCCATCGCCCGCCCGAGCGTCGCACGGAGGAACACCTCGCAGTCGCGGATGCCGTAGGCCATCGTGTCCCAGCGCGCATCGGGGAGGGCAAGCGGCGACGCCTCGGCCGCGACCCAACGCGAGACCCGGTCCGCCGACGCGTCGGGGGAGGTCCCTTCGCCCAGCAGCAGCGCGAGCGGGACCTCGATCCGCACCAGCCCCCAGAACGGGTCGTGCCCCTCGGGACGACGCAGGCGCAGGTACCACGACGCCACCGGCTCGCGCCACCGCGTCTCGACCACGAAGGGGCTCGAACGCTCGCCGATGCCTAACGTCGCGACCGTCGCCAGGGCGCTTCCGGTGGCGTAGAGCGTGTGGTGCGACTTGATCACGCCGACCGCGCACGTGCTCCCCAGCACCACACCCGACGACGGGAGGCCGCCATCCACGTAGAGCGGCACCGCCCCACCCTGCCGGCACCACGCCTCGGCCAACGCCCGCTCGAGCGCCTCCCGTCCGCGCTGCACCAGGTGCAACGCGCGGCGGAGCCACTGCTGCGGATGGCAATCCTCCGGCGCCGTCCCGTCACCGGGCGACGCGTCGGTCGTGTCGACGATCGGGCGCTCCGTGGTCTCGAGCGCATCGGCCACCTCGCGGGGAACGAGCGCGAGCGGGAGGTACAACGCCTCGTCCAGGTGCGGGCCGTCGCCCCACGTCGCCAGGCGGCGGTCGGCACGGGCGCGGATCACCGCTCCCATCCGCCCCTGCACGATCGGGACCGACCCCACGTAGGCCACCACCCGGCTGTCCTGCACTCCGTCGAGGAAGGCGCCGAAGACGGGGACGGCCTCGTCGATCGCGGACACCGCGCGCGCGCGCATCTCCCCGTCCACCAGGAGCGCGGCCTGCAGCGTGCGTCCCGTCTCCTGCGCCGGGAGCGACACCTCGAGGGTGGCTCCGGCGGGGGCCACCGTGCGCGCCAGCCCGCCTAACGCGTCACGCAGGCTGCGCGCCGTCAGTCGACGCCGATGTCCCACGCCTGCTCGAGGTCGCCCCGGGAGTACGCGCGGAACGCGGTCAGCGTCTGGGTCCGCAGGATCCCCGACACGGCGGGGAACCGCTCGGTCACCACCTCGGCGATCTGCTCGTAGTCCGGGACCTTCACGATCGCGACCAGGTCCCACTCGCCGGACACGGAGTACACCTCCTGCACGCCGTCGATGCCGGCGATCGCGCGTGCCGTCTCGGGGATATGCTTCGGGTCGGCCTTGATCAGGACAATCGTGGTGATCACGGTTCGTCGGGACAGGGGGGAACGCCGAGGAGCCACAGCCCGGCGATCCGGTCCCGGCGGTCGATGTCCACCAGGATGTCGCGGGCAATGCGCACGGTGCGTGTCTCGCGATGCGCGCCGAGCCGGAAATGTATCGTCTGCTCGCTGTGATCGGTCTCGGCCGCCAGCGACGTGTCCACCTCGACCGCCGGGCGCACGCCGCGCTCCACGGCGCCGACGATGACGGTCGCATCCTCCACGGCACACGGCGGAGCCAGGTCCGCGCGCGTGCGCACGTTCGGCCAGACGGCTACCTCCACGCCGCTGATGCGCCCCGCCCGCACGTCGAGGATGAGCCACGACCCATCGTCGCCTTCCAGCTCGAGCTCGGTCGCACGCGCCCTCCCCCCGCTGTCGGCGGGGCGAACGCTCGCCGTCAGGATGTCGGTGTCGGAATCCCAACGATACTCCACGTCGGCGAGCGAGCCGGCCGATTTCTCGATGCGCACTGGAATGTTCACCGTCCCCTCCTCTGGTGCCGGTGCCTCCGGTCCTGCCCAGCGGGCCTCACAAAATAGGAGCGACGCCCGCCCTGAACAGTCCGAGAAAACGCCGACGGCGGGGTGAGCGGGGGAGATGTCTAACCCTTGAGGTCGCTCCAGAGACCGACCGCCCGGGTCACCCCAGCCACGACGTCCCGTTCGGCCGCCGCGTACGAGATGCGCACCCATGCGGGCGTCTGGAAGGCCGCGCCCGGCACCACCGCCACGCCCTGCTCCTCCAGGAGCCGCGCCGCGAATGCCGACCCCGGCTCCGGGTGATCCGGAAATGCCGCCGACACGTCGAAGTAGAAGTAGAAGGCGCCGGCGGGCCTGATCAGCGGGAGCCCCGGATGAGCGGCGAAGACCTGCCGCGCCGCGTCGCGCCGCACCCGGTATTGCGCCAGCATCGCGGCGATCGCCGCGTCGGCTTCGTCGCGGCGGGTGAGCGCCGCCAGGGCCGCGTGCTGGGAGATCGACGCCGTGTGGAACGTGGCATGCGACTGGAACGCCGTCATCGCCTTCGTCACGGCGCGCGGGGCGATGGACCATCCCACTCGCCACCCGGTCATGGCGTACGCCTTCGCCACGCCGTCGACCACCACCAGGTTCTCGAGCGACGGGGCGACCTGCAGCGCGCTCGGCGCCTCCTGCTCGTAGCTCAGCCGCCGGTAGATCTCGTCGCAGATCACCCACCACCCGCGGGCGTGACACAGGGCGAGGAGCTCGCCCAGCTCCGCCGCCGTGTACACGGCCCCGGTGGGATTGCATGGCGAGTTGAGCATCACGCCGCGGGTGCGCGGCGTGGCCGCCGCCTTTAGCATGGCGGGCGTCACCTTGAGGTCGTTGGCGGGATCGCCCAGCACCGACACCGGGGTCGCGCCCGCCAGCTGCACCATCTCGTAGTACGAGGTCCAGGACGGGGTGGGGATGAGCACCTCGTCGCCATGCCCAAACAGGCAGAAGCAGGCATTGAAGAGCGACTGCTTGGACCCGTTGGAGACGACGACGTCCTGGGGGGCGATGGGGGCGGCGAGCGCCCCGTACCCGTGGGCCATGTCGGCGATGGCGGCGCGCAGCGGGAGGATCCCCTCGGTGGGCGTGTAGTGCGTGTGGCCGGCATCGATGGCCGCCTTCCCCGCCTCGCGGATGAACGCCGGCGTGTCGAAGTCCGGCTCCCCGGCGCCCAGGTCGATGATCGCCCGTCCCTCCGCCTTGAGGGCCTTGGCGCGCTGTGAGACGGCGATGGTGACCGACTCGCGCAGCTGGGTGATGTTGGGCGACGGGACGAATTCGAGGGTCATGATGGGGCGTCAGGGGAGCGGGATGCGTGGCGGAGGTATGCCGGAGGGGCGGAGCAAGGTATCTTACTCGATCATGCAGGACCAATGCGAGCGCACGCGCGACGTGCGCGATTGACAAGAGAGGGCTTGTGGAGCAGGACGAGAGCGGCGTGGCCAGGAGCCAGCACGTGGTGCACGTGCTACCGCCGGGAGATGCCCGCGTGGCGGGCGTGGTAGCGCCCCAGGTGATGCGGGCCGATGAGAACGTGGGCGAGGTGCAGGTGCTCGTGTTGACGCCGAGCCCCGAGACGGCGGCGTGGATCGCGCGGCTGGTGAACCCGACCCTCGCACAAGGCGAGGCGCTCCTCGTCCCGGTCACCGCGCCGGCACGCGCCGCGCGACGCGTGAGCGCGGGAGCGCGCGCGGTGGCGGCGACGCCGGCCGACGCGCTGGCGCTGGTGCGCGGTTCGTCGCTCAAGCTCGAGGGAGTCACGTCGCTCGCATTGGTGGATGCCAATGAGCTCCTCGCGACCGCGAGCGAAGCGATGGCGACGCTCCTCGCCGAGATCCCGCGCGACGCAGAACGCATCCTCATCGCGCGCGAAGTGGACGATGAGGTGAACGCCTTCGTCGAGGCGCACATGCGCCGCGCGCGACGCATCACGTACGAGGCCCCGGCCGCCACCGGTGGCACGCTTCACTACGTGGTCGGTCCGCGAGGCGAGCGTGCCACGGCCATCCGGAGCCTGCTCGACCGCTTCGACCCGCCGCGCGCGACCGTCCTGGTGCCCGAGCCGTTCCAGTCCACCGCCGCGCGCGCGCTTGCCAGCATCGGCTACGCCGCCGACGATGCGCTCGTTCGGATGCGCACCGGGGGGATCGACGCTCACGAGCCGCTCGTGATCTGCTTCGGCGCTCCGCCGGGGGTGCAGGAACTGCAGGAGTTGCTGTCCGCCACGCCGCAGATGACCGCGGTCCTCGTGGCACCGGACGAACTCGCGGCATTCTTGCGCCTCGCGGGAGGGAGGGCGACCCCCCTGTCGATGTCTGGCGTCCCCGCGGCCGCGCACGCCGCCGAAGACGCGCTGCGCGACGAGCTCCGCGCCGTGATGCGCGCGCGCGCGCTGCACCGCGAGACGTTGACCATCGAGCCCCTGCTGGCGGAGCACGATGCGGTGGAAGTGGCAGCCGCCGCGTTGCGCATGCTCGACGTCGAGCGCGAACGTGCGAAGGCGAAGCGCCCGGCCAGGGCGGCGGAAGCGCCCGCCGTCACCCCGCCAGCGGAGCGCGTTGCGCCCGTCGGCACGGCGTTCACGCGCCTGTTCATCAACGTCGGGGAGCGTGACGGCGCCAGGAAGGGCGACTTCGTCGGCGCCATCACTGGCGAGGCAGGGCTCTCGGCGGAGCAGATCGGGAAGATCGAGCTGCGCGACACCTTCAGCATCGTCGAGGTGGGCGGCGACGTCGCCGAAAAGGTGATCGCCGCCCTCACCGGAAAGACGATCCGTGGTCGACAGGTGATGGCGCGCCAGGATCGCGGGCCCACCGAGCGCGAGGGAGGCGATCGTGGAGAGGGGCGCGGCTTCCGCGGAGGCGACCGGGGAGAGCGGGGCGGCTTCCGCGGGGGCGACCGGGGAGAGCGGGGCGGCTTCCGGGGGGCCGGTCACGGCGGGGCTCGCGGCGGCTTCCGCGACGGTGAGCGTGGTGGTGAGCGTGGCGGCTTCCGCGGTGGTGAGCGCGGCGGTGAGCGCGGCGGCTTCCGCGGTGGTGAGCGCGGTGGTGAGCGCGGTGGTGAGCGCGGTGGCGAACGTGGCGGGTTTCGCGGTGGTGAACGTGGCGGTTTCCGTGGCGGCGAGCGTGGCGGCTTCCGCGGAGGCGAACGTGGCGGGTTCCGCGGTGGCGAACGCGGCGGGTTCCGCGGAAACGAGCGTGGTGGCGAGCGTGGTGGCGAGCGCGGAGGCGAGCGTGGCTTTCGGGACGCCCCCGCGCGGCGGAATTTCGACCGGGATGAGCCGGGCGGACCGCGCGCCATTCACGAATCGCGCGAATGGAGCGAGCGCGGGGATCGCCTTCGCCACGCGCGTGGGCGCCGATCGGAGGATTGATGACGACGCTGCAGCTGACCGGCGGCTGGATCGAGGTGGTCGCCGGGGTGATGTTCAGCGGCAAGACGGAAGAACTCATGCGCCGCGTGCGGCGCGCAATGATCGCCCGCAAGCGGGTCCAGGTGTTCAAGTCGCACCTGGACGACCGCTATGCGGGGCTCTTCGCCGTGTCGAGCCACGATGGGCGCTCGGTCGACGCCATTCCGGTCGATTCGTCGTCGCAGATTGCGGCGCGGATCGACCCGATGGCGCACGTCGTCGCCATCGACGAGGCGCAGTTCCTTGATGAAGGGATCTGCGAAGTAGCCACGTCGCTGGCCAATCGCGGGCGTCGGGTAATCCTCGCCGGGACCGACACGGACTTTCGCGGCGAACCCTTCGGCCCCATGCCGCGCCTCCTCGCCATCGCCGAGGTGGTCGACAAGCTGCACGCGATCTGCGTGTTGTGCGGCGCCCCCGCCTGCCGCAACCAGCGCCTCATTCACGGAGAGCCGGCGGCGTGGGACTCGCCGGTGATCATGGTGGGGGCGTCGGACTCGTACGAAGCCCGCTGCCGCGCTTGCCATGTGGTGCGCAGGCGGGACGAGGGGCAGCAGGCGTTTTTCTAGAAGACGAGAAGACGAGAAGACGAGAGGACGAGAGGACGAGGGCGGGGCCGTGAGGCGCCGCCCTCGTCTCTGCGCGTCAGTTCCCGGCTTGCAACCTCCGATAGAACTGCGCGACTCCCATCGCATTGAACTGGGCCGGGTCGATCTCGTAGAACTCGTTATCGAGATAGCGCCCGGTGAGCGGGAAATACGGTGGCGAATCCACGTCGAGGCAGGCGTCCTTCACGCGGTTTTCGGCGAAGCCAGTGTAGCCACCGGCGAAGGTCGCCGAGATGCGCTTCTCGATCACCCCGCCCGCCTGGTTGATGCACCCTCCAGACGTTTGGGCGCTGTAGGGGGGAACCGGGGTGCAGAGGCGTCCGGCATTGGGGCCTGCACTGAGGTTCTCCACTCCGAAGGTCGCGCTGCTCGACCCGCTCACCCCCGACAGGGTGACGGCATGCAGGAAGTAGTCCTGGTTGTCGTCGAAGAAGCGGGCGCTGCTCGAGGTCGTGCCGTCGACATACCGGGGGCGGTTGATCGCATTGTCGGCAATCCAGATACTGTTGCCGGTGATGATCCCGAGGAGGTTCTGGCAAATGGGCAGCGACGCGGGATTGGTCACATACGTCAGGTCGTCGATGAGGTCCACGTCGCCCGACACGTACAGCGTCGCCCGGCCGCGGAACTGCCCGCTCAGGTAGATATCGCCGTTGACGTAGATGACGCCCTTCGAGCCAAGGTTCTGTGTGCGATGCACGGGCCAGAGGTACGGTTCCTCGGTCGCCTGACGCCGGGTTGCCGCAGTGAAGAACGTTCCGGCATATCCCGGCCATGTGACCCACGAACCCGTCTTGGTGACGGCGGTGAAGGTCGTGTCCTCGCCACCGTGGCGCGATTCGGGGGGGAGTACATCGACCGTATTCCCCGTCGCCGCAGGAAAGGCGAAGAGCACGCCGGGGCGCTCGACCGGCATCAGGTAGGGATCGCCTGCCGGGAAGCAGCGCGGCGTCCCGGTCGTGTAGGCACTCCCGCTCTTGAGTAGCGCGGCGGCGTTGGTGGCGTACCCGCTGGTCCCGGGCTGCGTTCGCTTCAGGTAGTTCACCGCGTTTGCCCGCGTCCCCGGGCGCCCGAGCGTCGGGATGGCCAGGGTGTCGATGAGCCACTTGTAGCGCACGTCGAGCGTATCGTGCACGGCGAGCGGGATGAACTGCGGGCGCGCCGGACTTCCCATCATGTAAAAGACCCCGCATTGGTGCTGAATCATGCTCTTGGTCACCGAATTGGCGCCGTTCAGGTAGCTGGACAGCGTGCTGCTGCTCGACGCCGTCCCGGCGCGAACGAAGAGCGTGTCGGTCCCACCGGTGACAAACGGAGTGCTCCCGCTGCTCGTGAGCCACGGGTTGCTGCCGGCGCCGGCGCGCGCCTGGAAGATGCGGAAGTACCCCTCGGCCGGTCCGGTGAGCGTACCGTCACCATCCAGGTCGACCGCCACGAACTCCATGCGCGAGCCCCCGGTGCTCCCCACCCGAGCCGGGGGGGTGTAAGCGAGGTTCGCGGCACTCGCGTATCCCGGCATCCACGCCAGCTTGGTCACGGTTGGGAAGGGAATCCGTTGTGCACTCGGAACGCGATGCCCCGGCGTCTGGTATTGGGCGACTCCGGTCACCGTCGTCACGGCGCTCACCGTATCGCTGTAGATCGGGCCCGGGGAACCGGAGCACGACTGCCAGTTGGCGTTGGAGTGCGCGCGTCCCCGCACGATCTCGCCGGTGGTGTAGCACCCCACCGACCAGCTGTCGGTGAACATGGCGAAACGGGCAAAGTTCTCCGCCTGCAGCTCGAGGCGGCGCACATGCCGCGCGCCGCTGCTGTCGGACGCCACCGCCACCAATTCCACGTAGCGTCCGTACTGCCCGGTCGAGTTCCCGCCGATCCCGGCGTACAGGTCCACCTTGACCCGGGGGATCGGCTGCCCCGCGGCGTCACTCACCGTCGCGCCGTTGAGTACCTGCCTGTAGAGTGAATCGGGGAGGACGAAGGCGGTGTCGGTGGTGAGCCGTGCCTTGCCGACGGCGAGCGCCCACTCCGCAGCGTAGCGATAATCGCGCTCGCGATCGTACAGCTTGGAAAGGATGGTGGTGCTCCCCGCCATGTAGATCGCCGAGATCGCCAGGCCGCCTAACGCGAAGGTGAGGACCAGCACCAGCATCAGGGCCGAGCCTCGACGCCCACGCGGCTTCCTCCGGTGTGCCAACATTCGCAGTCCCATCGCTCTTCCTCCTAGTGCGTGATCGCCGCGCTGGTGCGCATCGACGAGTTGGCGGGCGAACAATCCTGGGCCGACACCCCGTACTCGTAGGTCACCCCGGGGTTGATGTCGAAGTCCTCCCACATGTAGCTCGGCGAATTGGACTTGCCGATCTGGTCCAGCGGTTCACCCCACGGTTGCCCGACGACGTGGCGAAAGACGACGTACCGTTCCACGTCCTGCTCTCCCGATGCCTCGTCTGCCGATGCGGTCCAGGTCATCTGGTAGCGATTGACCCCACCCACGTTCACCAGTGCGACCACGGGGGCACCTGGGCTGAGCGGGATGTCGCCGCACGATCCGCGTTGCGACAATCCGATGTTGGCGGGGGCCGTCTGCGAGTTGACGGTCCGCACGAAGCTCTTCGCCTTGTGTTGCAGGTCGTGCCCGTTGAAGACACCGCTGACCGAGATGGCGATGGCGCGAATCGAGTCGGCGATGCTCGCCGTCTGATCCCAGTAGACGGGGAGTGATGACGTGGGGATCGAGTCGATGACCCCGTTCGCCATGACCCGCTGGTACTTGAAGAACGGCTGCCCCGACGGAATCAGGATCTCTGTCGCCACCACGGAGGCCGGGCCATCGTTCACGCGCCGCCAGAGCACGTACAGGTTCGAGCCGCTCGGCGCCGACGAGTCGGTCTGCACCCAGTAGCTGACGGTCTCGGCCAGGGACATCGAGCGATCTCCCTTGCGGTAGGTGAAGTCCGGATACGTCTTCGACGAGTACGGGAGGGTGACGGGCGCACCGATGTCCATGGCGATCGTGAGGTTGCTTGCGACGTTCGGGTCGACGTAGACGGCTTCCACGTCACCGGTGTCGGTAGCGACCAGGTCGGTGTTGAAGGTGACGGCAAAGGCGTGCGCCTGCACGATCTTCGGCTGGTTGCGCGGAATCCCCTGCGTGGGATCCATCGGCTGCACCCCGATGCCGATATTGCGCAGCTCGCGGTCGACGGTGTTCTGGGCGAATCGCGCCGTCTGCAGGGCGTCGGATCGCCCGATATCCTGTTGCAGCTGGCGCAGTTGCATCGTGAAGAAGGGGATGGCAGCGGCGAATACGCCGACGGTGAGAGTCAGTGTCAGTAGCAGCTCGGCGAGCGTGAAGCCCGCCCGGACGACGCGAGCTCGGTGTTGGTGGCGCGCGAGAAGGCTCATGGCGTCGGGCCCTCCTAGAAGCGGGCGATCGCGGTCGTCTTCCGGACCGGATTCGCCATCGCGGGGTGAGTGACCGTCACCGTCACGGTCTTGTAGTCGTACTGCGCGTTCTTCGTCTGCGAGATGGCGGTGACACGCTGGTACTTCGGGTAACCGGGTATCGCCGATTCCGTCGTGATCAGGGTGTCCATGCTAGTGTAGTTGCGCTCCGACTTGACGCGCTCGACGCGCGCCGACGCCAGGTCGAGCGCGTTGTTGAGCATGCTCGCATTGGCGTTGCCCCTGGCGAAGCGCCGTCCATATTCGCCCATGCCGAGCAGCGAGGTGCCGAGGATGACGAGGGCGACCATCACCTCGAGGAGGGAGATGCCGCGACGGATGCTGTGGGTGGTGGTGTGCATCAGTTCATCCTTATCCAGGAGGAGCCGTTGAATCGGTAGGTATCGGCGCGCCCGGTGGCCATCGTCAGGCGCACCAGGCGGAAATCGGGCTGCGCCCCACGGCTGGACGTCACGTACACGTCGAGATCACTGCTCGCCGCGCCGTCACGGAGGAACGAGACGGCCGGGAATCCGAGGATCGCGCAGAGGTTCGCGCCCGTGACGGCGGCCGAGGGCTGAGCGCCGTAGCCGCTGGCCGGCACGGCGAACTTCACCCCCTCGTCGAGCGGGCGCGACGTGTGCCGCTCCCCGCCATCGAGGGCGCAGTTGTTGTTGGCGTCCTCGATGATATGCAGCTGGCGGGCGGCCATGTCGAATCCGACTACGATGTTCGTCTGGCGCATGATCGCGTTGCGCTGTGCCCCCTGCAGCACAGTGCGCACCGTTCGCACCCCGGCGTCGGCGCGGTAGCGCTCGAAGTTGATCCGGGGCACCGCCATCGCGGCGATGATGCCGACCATGGTGAGCACGACGACCACCTCCAGCAGGGTGAAGCCGATGGGAATCGTGCGCGACCGCCCACTCTCCCTCCGCCATGTGTTCCTGCAGCTCGAGAACGCCACGATTCCCCCGATCATCCTGGCCTGAGATGGATTGAAGCGCACGAGAGACGACGCGCGACACCTGCTGATGTCTGCTAGGACGTCCTCGACTAGACTACGGTAACGAGGCGTTCGCTGACCGTCACGCCGCGGCGTCGTTCCGTCACAACGGTGCACCGAATGCCCGCCGCGTGACGGCGAGCGCCCGTCGCGCGTCCCCCTCCAAAGCGCCGCGCGCAACGTGAGGAGGAACGTCTTGAGCGTCATTGCCGCACTGCTCCCCAATCCCACGCGCCAAGCGCGGTTGCGAAGCGCCGTCCGCTCAGGTCACACGGTCACCGTGTGCGACGACTGGGTGGCGCTGACCCGCGCCTGCGAGGAGCAGCCGGTGTACCTGGCGGTGCTCGACCTCTTCGCCTTTGGGGCGATGGCGCTCGAGCCGCTTCGGCACCTCAAGCGGCGATTCCCCCGCTTGGCGACCGTTGCCTATGTCGCCTGTCCGCCGGAGCGCGCGCGCGACCTCTTCGACGCCGGCCGCGCCGGCGTCGATGCGCTGGTCATCGCCGACCGCGACGACGAACCCTCGGTCATGAGCGACATCCTCGAACGCGCAGCGGCGCGGAGTATCGCAACCCTGGTGCGGGACCGCCTGTCCCACGTACGGCCGACCGCCCGCGACGCCGCGCTCGTTGCCGTGACCCGGGCGCACGCACGACTGACTACCGAATCACTCGCCCGGTCGGTCGCGCTGTCACGCCGCATGCTGGCGAAGCAGCTGGAGCGCGCCACGCTCCCCTCCCCGCAGCGCCTCCTCACATGGGGGCGCCTCGTGGTGGCCGCCCACATGCTGGAAGATCCGAATCGCAGCGCCGACGGCGTAGCCCTCGCGCTCCACTTCCCATCGGGGAGCGCCTTCCGCAACACGTGCCAGCGCTACCTGCATGCCACCCCGTCGGAGATCCGGCAGGCGGGAGGGGCCGACATGGTGATCCGTGCCATGCTGAGCGACCAGGCGCCGGAACGGTCGCGGCTCGAGGCGGCGGCAGCGGACTGACGGCGCCGCGCGCCCGCGGGGACTGCTACCCGTCCGACGACACCGCCAGGCGCAAGAACTCCGCGCGGGTGCGGGCGTCGTCGCGGAAACAGCCCAGCAATGCGGAGGTGATCGTCTTCGAGTTCTGCTTCTCCACCCCCCGCATCATCATGCACAGGTGGTACGCCTCCACCACCACCCCCACTCCGTGCGGCGCCAGCACCCCGGCAATCGCCTCGGCGATCTCTCCCGTCAGCCGCTCTTGCACCTGCAGCCGCCGGGCGAACATGTCGACGATCCGCGGCAGCTTGCTCAGCCCGACGATCTTCCCGTTCGGGATGTATGCGATGTGCGCCTTCCCGAAAAACGGGAGCATGTGGTGTTCGCACAGCGAGTACAGCTCGATGTCCCGCACCATCACCATGTTCTCGTGCGCCTCCGCGAACACCCCCTCCCCCACCACGTCCGCCACCCGCTGCGTGTACCCCCGCGTCAGGAA
>MEDZ01000048.1 GCA_001724275.1 Gemmatimonadetes bacterium SCN 70-22 | reverse complement strand
AGTAGATCGCGCGTGCTCTGCTTGACGAAGAAGGGGTCAAGCGAGCGAAAGCATGTGGGGGATGCCTGGGTACACAGAGGCGATGAAGGCCGTGGTAAGCTGCGATAAGCTCGGGGGAGTGGCACACACGCGGTGATCCCGAGATGGCCGAATGGGGCAACCCGGCGGGCGGCGACGTCCGTCACTCTTGGCGCAAGCTGGGAGAGCGAACCCTGGGAACTGAAACATCTCAGTACCGGGAGGAAGAGAAATCAAACGAGATGCCCGGAGTAGCGGCGAGCGAAAGGGGCAGAGCCTAAACCGGTCTCCTAGTGGGGCCGGGGTTGTAGGACCCACGGACGGAGCCAGTTAACGACGCGAAGTCCCCTGGAACGGGGCGCCAGAGACGGTGACAGCCCGGTAGTGGAAGAGCGCTGGCCCAGTGGAGTTCCTGAGTAACGCCCGACTCGCGAAATCGGGCGTGAAGCTGGGGGGACCACCCTCCAAGGCTAAAGACTCCTGTGTGACCGATAGTGGACGAGTACCGTGAGGGACAGGTGAAAAGCACCCCTGGGCGGGGAGTGAAAGAGATCCTGAAACCACATGCTTACAAGCGGTCGGAGGCGGGGCGGGGGGCGACCCTCGTCACTGCTGACGGCGTGCCTTTTGCATTATGATCCGGCGAGTTACTCCTCAGGAGCGAGGCTAAGCGGCTCAGCCGCGGAGTCGGAGCGAAAGCGAGTCCTGTCACGAGGGCGTGTGGAGTTCCTGGGGGTAGACCCGAAGCCAGGGCGATCTACCCATGAGCAGGGTGAAGCTGAGGTAACACTTAGTGGAGGCCCGCACCGGTATGGGTTGAAAACCGTTCGGATGACTTGTGGGTAGGGGTGAAAGGCCAATCAAGCCTGGAGATAGCTGGTTCTCCCCGAAATCTATTGAGGTAGAGCCTCGCGGAAGCCGTAAGGCGTGTTTGCAGGGGGTAGAGCGACTGGATGGGCGCGGGCTGGCGAAGCTGGTACCAACCCCAACCAAACTCCGAATACCTGTCAAATGGACCGCGGGAGGCAGTCGCTGAGCGATAATGTCCAGCGGCGAGAGGGAAAGAACCCAGAGCCACAGCTAAGGTCCCAGAGTGGCCGCTGAGTATAGCGAAGGATGTGTCCCTGCCGTGACAACTGGGAGGTTGGCTTAGAAGCAGCCATTCCTTGAAAGAGTGCGTAATAGCTCACCAGTCCAGCGGGGATGCGCCGAGAATGGTCGGGATTAAGCGGCCCACCGAAGCTTGGCCTGCTAGCAGTGCTAGCGGGGTAGGGGAGCGTTCCGCGTGCGGTGAAGGGCCGGTGGAAACCAAGGCCTGGAGCGAGCGGAAGTGAGGATGCCGGAATGAGTACGCGCAAACGAGAGTGAAAACCTCTCGCACCGAAAGCCCAAGGGTTCCTGCGCCATGGCAATCAGCGCAGGGTGAGGCGGGTCCTAAGGCGAGGCCCCAGAGGCGTAGCCGATGGCAAGCCGGTTGAGATTCCGGCCCCGCTGGCGAAGCGTTGAACCGATTCGGGACCGTGGAACGAAGTCGCAGCGGCCTGGTGGATGGCCGTTCAACCGCGTAGGGCGCGAGCCCGAGACGGGAGTACGAGGGGCGAGGGCAACCTCAAGCCGAGTGCGGTGGAGTCGACACGCGAGAAAAGCGGATCGGGGAGCGACGTTGGCGTCCGTACCGTAAACCGACACAGGTGGGCGAGGCGAGGAGCCTCAGGTGCACGAGTGAGACGTGGTCAAGGAACTCGGCATAATGATCCCGTAACTTCGGAAGAAGGGATGCCCTCTTTGGTGACCCGTACAGGGAAGCTGGGGGGGGCCGCAGAGAATCGGCCCAAGCGACTGTTTAGCAAAAACACAGGTGCGTGCCAAGCCGCGTAAGGCGCCGTATACGCACTGACGCCTGCCCGGTGCCGGAAGGTTAAGGGGAGGGCTTAGGGGCAACCCGACGGCCTGAGCCGAAGCCCCGGTAAACGGCGGCCGTAACTATAACGGTCCTAAGGTAGCGAAATTCCTTGTCGGGTAAGTTCCGACCTGCACGAATGGCGTAACGACTTGGGCACTGTCTCGACCACGCGCTCGGCGAAATTGCAGTCTCGGTGAGGATTCCGAGTCCCCGCGACAGGACAAAAAGACCCCATGCACCTTTACTGTAGCTTGCCATTGGACGTGGTTTCGAACTGTGTAGCATAGGTGGGACCCGGTGAGCCCTGGGCGCTAGTTCAGGGGGAGGGGCCAGTGAAATACCACCCTGCTCGACACGACGTCCTCACCAGCCTGCGCACACCGCAGGTGGGACCGTGGCAGGTGGGCAGTTTGACTGGGGCGGTCGCCTCCGAAACAGTAACGGAGGCGCGCGAAGGTTGGCTCAGCGCGGACGGTACTCGCGCTTCTAGAGTGTAACGGCAGAAGCCAGCCTGACGGGGAGACCGACGGGTCGACCCGCCACGAAAGTGGGCCGTAGTGATCCGGTAGCCCGGGGTGGAACGGCTATCGCGCAACGGATAAAAGGTACGCTGGGGATAACAGGCTTATCGCGCCCGAGAGTTCACATCGACGGCGCGGTTTGGCACCTCGATGTCGGCTTGTCACATCCTGGGGCTGGAGAAGGTCCCAAGGGTCCGGCTGTTCGCCGGTTAAAGTGGCACATGAGCTGGGTTCAGAACGTCGTGAGACAGTTCGGTCTGTATCCGTCGTGGGCGTTGGAGTGTTGAGGAATGCGGACTCTAGTACGAGAGGACCGAGTCGGACGATCCGCTCGTGTCCCGGTTGTCCCGCCAGGGGCAGCGCCGGGTAGCGATGATCGGTGGCGATAACCGCTGAAAGCATCTAAGTGGGAAACGCCGTCCAAGATACTGAAGGGCCGGAGGAGACGACTCCGTCAATAGGCCGCCCGTGGACACGTGGCAACACGTTCCGAGCGCAGCGGTCCTAATCGCCCGTGCGGCTTGACTCACCCAAACACCAAGCACGCAGAACACGCTCGATCTCATTGAAGATCCAAATTACCACGATCACCAACATCCGCTGTCGATCGCTTCCTCGCGTCGCGATCCTGGCAGCAGCACCCGCCCGACCATTCACCGGGACGCTCCCATGCACGAGCGCCTCGAGGAACCGGGTGGATTCGCCAAGATCCCACGCCGTTAGTTCGCTGGCGACTAGAGCGTAGGGGCCACACCCGTTCCCATTCCGAACACGGTCGTTAAGCCCTACAGCGCCGATGGTACTCCGGTCGAGAGACCGCGGGAGAGTAGGCCGTCGCCGGCACCCCCTACGCGGGCCGTATGGTTCCCCCATACGGCCCGCGTTTGTGTTTCCTGCTCCCCTTCGCCCATGACGCGCGCCGGCATCGTCACCGTCGTCGGTCGACCAAACGCGGGAAAGTCGACCCTCCTCAACCGGCTCGTCGGCGAAAAGCTCGCCATCACCAGCCCCAAGCCGCAGTCCACCCGCAAGCGCATCGTCGGCATCCTCACCCGCGACGACGCCCAGCTGGTCGTCCACGACACGCCCGGCCTCCTGCACCCGCGCTACGCGCTCCAGAAGGCCATGCGCAGCGAGGCGCTGGCCGCCCTCGAGGACGCCGACGTCATCGCCTACCTCGTCGACGGAAGCCGCGGCCCGGTCGAACCCCTCCAGGCGGTCGCCCGCCTCGAGGCGCCGCCCCGCGCCCCGGTCGTCACGGTGATCAACAAGGCCGATCTCCTCGCCCCCGAGGCGCGACTGCAGCTGGCGGAGGCCAACCCGTCCGCCCTCTTCGTCTCGGCCACCACGGGCGACGGCATGCCGGCGCTCGTCGACCGCCTCGTCTCGCTCCTCCCCGAAAGCCCCTTCCTCTACGACGCCGAAGACGTCTCGACCCAGCACCTTCGCTTCTTCGTCGAGGAGCTGGTCCGCGAGACGGCTCTCGAGCAGCTCGAGGATGAGGTCCCCTACAGCATCGCCTGCGAGGTGGAGGAGTTCCGGGAAGATCGCGACCCGGTGTACATTCGCGTCGTGCTGTTCGTCGAGCGCGAGAGCCAGAAGCACATCGTGATCGGCCGGGAGGGGGAGCGTATCCGGCAGATCGGCATGGTGGCGCGGACCAAGGTCGAGAACCTCCTCGGACAGCGCGTGTATCTCGACCTGTGGGTGAAGGTGCTCGACAACTGGCGCCGCAACGAGCGTTCGCTCAAGCGGTTCGGCTTCGTCCTTCCCGAGGAACCCTCATCGTGACCCTGTCGCCGAAGCTCCTCGCCGTCCTCGTCTGTCCGCGCTGCAAGGGGGCATTGGAGCATCGCGACGAGGAATCCGTCCTCGTCTGCCACGCCTGCCACCTGCGCTACCCGGTCCGGGACGACATTCCCATCATGCTCACGGATGAGGCCACGCCGCTCTAGGGCCCTCCTTCCCATCGCCCTGGCCCTCCTGCTGATGACGACGGGCGTCGCGACCCCGGGGCGTCTGGCCGCCCAGGCCGGACTGGCCGACCAGGCGTCGCTCTTCCTGCTCCTCCCCATTTCGGCGCGCGGGGTCGGGATGGGACAGTCGATGATGGCATCGCACGGGAGCGGGGACGGTGTCTGGTGGAACCCGGCAGGCATCGCCACCGTGCGCCGGGGGGACGCCGCGCTCCACCACTCGCAGAGCGTCATCGGGACGAGCGAGGCCCTCACCGTCACGGCGTCGTCGTCGTTGCTCGGAGTGGTGGCGGTCTCCGCCAACATCCTGGACTTCGGCGGCGACATTCCTGCCGTCGACAATTCGGGTAATGTGGTAGGGAAGATCCTCCCCAGAAACATCGCGCTGGTAGGGTCTTACGCGCGATCGCTCGGGCATCGCGTGAGGGCCGGCGTCTCGTACAAGCTCGTGCAGTTCCGATTCGACTGCGAAGGCCTCTGCCCCTCGCTCCCCACGACGCAGGCGTCGACCAGCGCGCTCGACATGGGGGCCCAGTTCGACCTCCCCACCTCCGTCCCGGTGACCATCGGAGCCGCGGTCCGGAACGTGGAGGTCCACCTCCAAGGGGGGCGCGACGACGAGGCCGATCGGCTCCCCACCCGAGTCCAGATCGGAGCCAGCGCCCGGTACACCATCCCCAAGGAATACGCCAACGACGCCGAGATCCGCATCTCGGCCGACGTCATCGACGGGGTGCCGGTTGGGGAGCCGCTCCCTCGGGTCGGCGGCGAGTTCGCCTGGGAGGGGCGAGCGTTCCTCCGTGCCGGATACCTCTTCTCATCCGGTACGTCGGAGTCGGGAGGGCCGACGCTGGGTCTGGGTTTCGTCGCCGGACGGCTGGTCATCGACTTCGCCCGCGTCTTCTCGGGGCTCTCGGCCGACGCTGGACAGGCGCCGACCTACCTCTCGCTCCGCGTCACCTTCTGAAGGGGCGAACCGTCAGCGCCGCGTACGGCTGCAATGCCGTTGTCACCGAAGGCGGATCCGATCGTCGTACCGTGAGGGGAAGCAGGGACGGGGATCGGCCCACGGTCCCCCCTGCAGGCCACACGGCGGCGTCGAGATCCGCCTCTCTCGCACACCGGGCGGCCCCCCGTTTTGACCAGGTCCTTCTTGCCGGGTAACTTGCGCCCGACCCGCTCACCCCTTCGATAGCGTGCCGCTCCCCACCGCGATGCTGTTCTGCCCGCGCGGCCAGACGCTCCCTCCGGCCATGGTCGCCTGGGTGCGGGAGCGGGAGTTGGCGGGAGTCGAAGTCGGCACGGCGGATGACCTCCTGGCCGCGGCGCTTCGAGGCCGGCCGCGCCTGGTCATCTTCGACGCCAGGGGGGTGGACGATGGGAGCGAAGTGTGGACGGCGTGCCGCCGCCTCAAGGCCGACTCTTTCACCGGGATCGTCCCGGCGATCGTCCTGGTCGACGATGCCCCGGGAGCGTTCGAGCGCGCGCTCGCGGCCGGAGCGGACGAGATCCTCCGCCCGTCGACCGGCGAGGTCGAGGTGACGCAGCGCCTGGACCTCCTGCTGCGACGCTCCGACCGGGATGTGTACGTGCACCCGTCCACGCGACTCCCCGGGACGAACGAGATCGAGGCCGAAATCTCGCGGCGCATGGAACGCGGCGATGCCTTCGCGGTCTGCTACGCCGACCTCGATCACTTCAAGGAGTACAACGATCGCTACAGCTACTTCGACGGCGACCGCGTGATCCGCCTGCTCGCCAAGCTCCTCCACGATGTCGTGAAGGGGATGTGCGGCGAGGATGGATTCGTGGGACACATCGGTGGGGACGACTTCATCTTCATCATTCCGACCACCCACGTGAACGAGACCTGCGGCGAGATCACGACGGTCTTCGACCTGCTGGTCCTGTACCAGTATTCCGAGCAGGACCGGCGCGCGGGGTACTTCTTCGGCAAGGACCGTCGCGGGCAGCTGCATCGCGTCCCGCTGATGACGGTATCCATCGGCGTCGTGACAAATGAGCGGAGGCACTTCACCTCGGCGGCACAAGTGAGCGAACTTGCGACGGAGATGAAGGGATACGCCAAGACCCTCATGGGGTCGGTGTATACGGTCGATCGACGGACGGACCTCGCCCTCTCCGGGGGGCAGTCCACTCCACAACGCCCCCCGCGCGCCATAAGCGTGATTGAAGAGTCATGAACGTCTCGTGTCCTGAGTGCCAATCCGTATTCCGGGTGGACCCGTCGAAGGTGACGGGAGCGAACCTGCGTGCGCGTTGCTCGATCTGCGGGGGACTGATTCCGATCGGCGCCAGCGTCCGCTGGGCCGACGATTTCCCGACCTCCACCTCGCGGGGAGTCGGTGACGCCTCGCCCCGAGCCGTGCCGCCCGCCGCCGCGCCTCGTGCGGTCGCGCCCTCCGCTGCGCCGGCGCGGTCGGCGCCGATCTCCGTCTCGCCAGGTGCACGCCAGACGCCTCGGGCTGGTGGCCCGCCGACCCCGGCGCCCTCCGGCGCGCCGACGGCGAGGGCAACGGGGGCTGCCGCTCCCGTTCCCGCCTCGCCCCCTCCTCAAGGGTCGCCCCTTTCGCCCCCTCCTCCGCGCCCCGCGTTCGAGGGTGGGACGAGTCGCATTCCCCCGTTCACTCCGGGGCGCCGGCTCACGCCGGTGACGCCGCCGTTCGGTGCCCCGGTCTCGCCGCCGGTGCCCCCCCATCCGCCGCGTCCCCCGCACCCCACGCCCACGTTCGTCCCGCGGGGCGCCACGAGCGCCGCTCGAGCCGCCGCTCGAGCCGCCGCTCGAGCCGCCGCTCGAGACGCCGCGGCAGACCACCCCGGCGATTCCGACGCCTTCCACTCCTCCCGGGGAGGGGGCACCGGCGATCCCTGGGCCACGAGCCGGGGGGGGAGTCGGCGCGTCGGGCGCTGCCGCGGGCGCTGCCACGGAAGCGGCCACGGAAGGCGCCACCGGAGCCGTCACCGGAGCCGCCACCGGAGCGGCCGGGGGAGCGGCCGGGGGCGCACCAGCGGCGCGCCGCGCGATCAATCCATTCCTCTCCAACGACCCGAACCAGAAGGCGCGGCGCCTCGCGCGCGCGCTGGTATCGGACATGGTGGCGTACCATCCGCAGAAGCGCGAGGAGGGATCGCGGAACGGGACGCTGAAGCAGTTGTTCCGGGAGGAGATCAAGAAGTCGTACGAGGAGTACGTGGAGCAGGTCGGGCGCGAGTTCGCGGAGAGCACGGCGCACTTCCAGGATGCGCTGAACGACGTCCTGGCCGGCGGGAAGCGCATCTTCTAGCCGGGGTACAACGCGCCCCGCGCCGCCGCTATTTTTCCGGTCATCGCACGAGCAGCAACCCGGGCGAGCCGTTCTCCCAGGCGGAGGGCGGCTCGCGTCACATGTGAACTCGCGGAGACAACGGACCGATGGCCGACCAGGAACGGGGGCGGATTCTCGAGGGGTACAGCGAGCGGCTGACGGAACTGCGGAGGTATCTTTGACCTCGCGCACAAGCGCGAGAGTCTAGCCACCCTCGAGGGCCAGATGGCGGGCGCCGGCTTCTGGGACGACCAGGAGCGGGCGCGCGACGTCGTGCAGCGCGTCAAGGCGCTGAAGGCGTGGGTGGAGCCGTTCGACCGTCTCGAGGGGCGCGTGCGGAGTGCGCAGGAGCTCGGCGACCTCCTGACGGCGGAGCCCGACGAGGAGATGGCGCGGGAGCTGGACCAGGAGGCGTCGGCCATCGAGGGCGACCTGCGGGCGTACGAGCTGCGATCGCTCCTGCAAGGGGCTGACGACTGGCGCGACGCGCAGATCGAGATCGCGGCGGGGGCGGGTGGGACGGAGGCGATGGACTGGGCCCAGATGCTCCTGCGGATGTACACGCGGTGGGCCGAGCGTCACGGCTTCGGCATCGAGGTCCTCGACATGTCCGACGGCGAGGAGGCGGGGATCAAGGGGGCCGTGCTCGAGATCAAGGGGCAGTACGCCTACGGCTTCCTGCGCCCCGAGACGGGGGTGCATCGCCTGGTGCGAATCTCCCCGTTCGATTCGAACGCTCGCCGGCACACGAGCTTCGCCTCGGTGTTCGTGTACCCCGTCGTGAACGAGGAGATCAACATCGAGATTCGCGACGAGGACATCAAGATGGATGTCTTCCGCGCGAGCGGGGCGGGGGGACAGCACGTCAACAAGACGAGCTCGGCGGTGCGCCTGACGCACCTGCCCTCGGGCGTGGTGGTCTCGTCGCAGCAGGAGCGGTCGCAGTTCAAGAACAAGGCGACGGCGATGAAGCAGCTGAAGAACAAGCTGTACCAGCTGGAGCTGGAGAAGCAGGCGGCGGCCAAGGCCAAGCTGGATGCCACCAAGTCCGACGTGTCCTTCGGGAGCCAGATCCGGAGCTACGTCTTCCAGCCATACACCATGGTGAACGACCACCGGACGGAGCTGAAGATTCCCGACGTGCAACGGATCATGGACGGCGACATCGACGAGTTCATCGAAGCATACCTCAAGCAGTATGGCGCGGGTGCCATGGAGGCCAGGTGAGCGAGGACCTCAACTTCGTCCTGCGGGCACGGCGCGAGAAGCTGGCGCAGCTCGAGTCGTTAGGCGTCGCGCCCTTCGCCTATCGGTACGAGGCCACGCACGATACCGTCGCGGCGCTGCGGGCCCTTCCCGAGGGGGAGGAGGAGGGGCCGCGCGTCGCCGTGGCTGGCCGCCTCGTGGCCTGGCGCCCGCATGGCAAGACGATCTTCGGCCACGTGGCCGACGCGCACTCGCGGCTGCAGGTCTACTTCCGGCGCGATGCGCTGGGCGACGACGTCTTCGCCCAGCTGGCGCTGTTCGACATCGGCGACATCGTCGGGGTGGAAGGGACCCTCTTCCGCACCCGCACCGGCGAGACGACCGTCAAGGTGGAGCGCGTGACGCTGCTGGCCAAGTCGCTGCGCCCGCTGCCCTACGGGAAGGACGAGATCGTGGATGGCACGGTGGTGCGCCACTCCGGCTTCGCCGACCCGGAGATGCGCTACCGCCAGCGGTATGCCGACCTGGCGGTGAATGCCGACGTTAGGCGCCGCTTCGTGGCGCGCACGCGCATGATCACCGAGCTCCGCCGGGCGCTGGACGGGCTGGGGTACCTCGAGGTGGAAACCCCGATCCTGCAGCCGCTCTATGGCGGCGCCGCGGCGCGTCCGTTCGTCACCCACCACAACGCGCTCGACATGACGCTCTACCTGCGGATTGCCGACGAGTTGTACCTGAAGCGGTTGGTGGTGGGGGGGCTCGACCGCGTCTACGAGATCGGGCACGACTTCCGGAACGAGGGGATCGACCGCACGCACAACCCCGAGTTCACGATGCTGGAGTTCTACGAGGCCTACGCCGACTACACGGTCATGATGGGGCGCGTGGAGGAACTCCTGATCCGGGCCTCGGACGCCGTGCGCGCGGTCCTCTCGCCCGGGGCGGCCAGCCCCGAGGAGCGATTGCTGCTGACGGACGACGCCTTCCACGACGTCCCGCGCTTCGCCCCGCCGTTCCCCCGCATCGAGTGGGTCCCGGCGCTCAACCAGGGGCTCGGCGCCGATTGCATGACCCTCGACCTGCCGGCGCTCCGCGAGATGGCCGGCCGCGTGGGCGTGCACAAGGTCGAGACCCTCAGCCGGCCCAAGCTCCTGGACGAGATGTTCCAGGCGCTGGTCGAGTCGAAGATCGACACGCCGACGTTCGTCGTCGACTACCCGGTGGAGCTCTCCCCGCTGGCGAAGCCGAAGCGGGGAGGGGAGGGACTGACGGAGCGCTTCGAACTGTTCGCGAAGGGCAAGGAGCTCGCCAATGCGTTCAGCGAGCTCAACGATCCGCTCGACCAGCGGCGGCGCTTCGAGGCGCAGGCGCGCCTCAAGGCCGAGGGGGACGAGGAGGCGGCGGGGGTGGACGAGGATTACCTGCGCGCGATGGAATACGGGATGCCGCCGATGGGTGGCGTCGGGATCGGTCTCGATCGATTGTTCATGTATCTGTCGGGCTCGGCCAACATCCGCGACGTCATCCTCTTTCCCACGATGCGGCCAGAATGAAGTCCCTCGAGTTCGACATCGCCTGGCGCTACCTGCGCAGCCGGCGGGGCTCGAAGCTGCTGTCGTTCATCAGCGTCATCGCCATCGGGGGAGTCATCGTCGGCGTCAGCGCCCTCATCGTCGTGATGGGGGTGATGAACGGGTTGCAGCGTGACCTGCGCGAGAAGATCCTCATCGGATCGCCGGACATCCGGGTCCTGAGCTATGGCGACGACCTGAAGATCGCCGACTGGCGGTCGGTCATGGAGCGCGTACGGCGCGAGCCCGGCGTGGTCGCCGCGGCCCCCTTCGTCCTGACGCAGGGGCTGCTCAGCACGGGGCACGACTACATCGAGGGGGCCTTCGTGGCCGGCATCGAGCCGCAGGCACCCGGGACGGTCGAAGTCACGAGCATCCGGCAGCACGCCGTGCAGGGGGATTTTCGCTTCGCCAGTTCGGACGGCCTCCAGCGAGGGGTGGTCCTCGGGAAGCTGCTCGCGGCCCGGCTGAATGCGTACCCCGGCGACACGGTCGTCATCGCCACCATCTCGGGGACGACCATCAATCGCGCCACGGGGAGCTTCGTCCCCCGCCCCATGCGCTTCGAGGTCACGGGGATCTTCGAGACGGGGATGTACGAGTACGACAATGCGTACGTCTTCATGGCGCTCGCCGCGGCGCAGGACATTGCCGGGCTCGATACCGCGGTGACCGGGCTGGAGGTGAAGACGACGGACCGGTGGCGCGCCCCCGAGGTCGCCCCGGAGCTTGCGCAGCACCTGGGATTCCCCTATCGCACCGTCGACTGGCAGGAGCAGAACTCGTCGCTGTTCCAGGCGCTCAAGCTGGAAAAGCTCGGCATGGGGGTGATCCTCCTCCTCATCGTCGTCGTGGCGGCGTTCAACATCGTCAGTAACCTGACCATGGTGGTGGCCGACAAGACGCGGGAGATCGGGATCCTGAAGGCGATGGGGATGACGGCGCGATCGGTTCGGAGGGTCTTTCTCACGCAGGGGCTGGTGATCGGGATCGCCGGAACCCTCCTCGGACTGCTGCTCGGCCTGGTCGTCTCGGTCGCGCTCGGGAAGTACAAGCTGATCAAGCTCGATCCGGCGATCTATTTCATCGATCACCTGCCGGTCACGACCGAGTGGGCGGACGTCCTGCTGACGGTGGTCGCCTCGGTGGCGATCGCCGCGCTGGCCACCGTCTATCCGGCCCAGCAGGCCGCGAAACTGTACCCGATCGAGGCGATTCGCCACGAGTAGTCCGGGCGGGGCGGTCCCCGGAACCCCGGGGCGCTCGCAGGGACTTGTTCAGTGGGGTTGTGCGGAGCGGGGGATTGTCCACAACGTGCCGTCGAGTGGGAGCCGAAACCGGATGCCGGTCCTGTCTGCCGAAGGAATCGTGAAGTCGTACCGCGGGGGGGACGGCGGCATCCTGCACATCCTCAACGGGGTGCAGCTTCAGGTGGCCCGTGGAGAGATCATCGCGGTCGTGGGGACGAGCGGGGCGGGGAAGAGCACGCTGCTGCACGTCCTGGGGGCGCTCGATCGTCCGACCGACGGGCGCGTGGTGGTGGACGGGGAATCGCTGGAGGGGCGGTCGGACGAGGAGCTGGCGTTGATCCGGAATCGAAAGATCGGCTTCGTCTTCCAGTTCCATCACCTGTTGCGTGAGTTTTCGGCGTTGGAGAACGTGATGATGCCGGCCCGGATCGCGAAGCGTGATCCGGCGGCGACCCGCCGACGGGGCGAGGAGCTCCTGGCACTGGTGGGGCTGGGGGAGCGGATGCATCATCGCCCGGCGGAGCTTTCGGGGGGAGAGCAGCAGCGGACGGCGGTGGCCCGGGCGCTGGCGATGGACCCGGTCCTCCTGCTGGCGGACGAGCCGTCGGGGAACCTGGATCACGGGAATGCCGAGCGGCTGCACGACCTGTTGGCCGAGCTGGCCCGCAAGCTGGAGATCGGGATGGCGGTCGTGACGCACAACCGGTCGCTGGCGGCCAGGGCGGATCGCGTGCTCCTGCTGGAGGACGGGGTCCTGGCCGAGACCGACGTGAGCGGAGTCGTGGCCTGATGCTGTGTGAAGTTTGTCATGAGCAGGATGCGAGCGTGCACCTGACCCAGGCGGTGGAGGGGGAGGTGCGGCAGCGGCACCTGTGCGCCAAGTGCGCGGCGGAGCAGGGGATCGAGACCACCGTCACGACGCCGCCCAAGAACGTGCTGGGCGAATTCCTGCAGGCGGTGCAGCAGCAGGCGAGCACCGCCCAGGGCGAGACGGTGCGATGCACGTACTGCTCCATGACGCTGCGCGATTTCCGGACGACGGGGCGGCTCGGGTGCGCGCGTTGCTACGCGACGTTCGAGCCGAGCCTGCGGGAGCTGTTGCGGCGGGTGCAGGGGAGCGCGCAGCACGTGGGGCGCCGGTACGTGTCCCCGGCGCCGGACGTGCTCGAGCGGGCGACGACGATCGGCGAGTTGCGCGACCGCCTGCGGCGCGCCATCCGGAACGAGGAGTTCGAGGTGGCGGCCGCGCTCCGTGACCAGATTCGGGACGCCGAGTGATGCTGGACCTGGCGCTGCTCCCCGACGGGGGGATGGGATGGCTCGACGGCTCGGGCGAGCACGCGGATGTCGTGCTGTCGACCCGGATCCGCCTGGCGCGGAACGTCGAAGGGTATGCCTTCACGGGGCGGGCCCGCGAGGGGGAGCGGTTGCGCGTGCTGGAGCAGGTGCGCGACGCGATGCCCCACGTGGGCAGCCTGCGCGAGGCGGTGGTGCTGCGGGTCGACGAGCTGGCGCCTAACGACCGCCAGCTGCTGCACGAGCGCCACCTGGTGAGCAGGGAGCTGGCGGGGCTGGAGGAGGCGCAGCCGTTGCGCGGCGGGGCGGCGGTGATCCTCGGCGAGGACGGGGTGGGGGTGATGGTGAACGAGGAGGACCACCTGCGCCTGCAGGCCCTGCGCTCGGGGCTCGACGTGGAACGGACGCTTTCGGCGGTGGAGCGGATGGACCGGGAGCTGGGGGCGCGCCTGCCGTATGCGTACCACGACGAGTTCGGCTTCCTGACGGCGTGCCCGACGAACACGGGGACCGGGATGCGGGCGTCGGTCCTGATCCACCTCCCCGGGCTGGTGCTCACGAAGGAGATCGGGAAGGTCCTGGCCGGGCTGCAGGCGATGGGGCTGACCTATCGCGGGCTGTACGGCGAGGGGAGCGAGGTGGTGGGCAATTTCTTCCAGATTTCCAATCAGACCACGCTGGGGCGAACGGAGGAGGAGCTGGCGGACCACCTGGTGCGGGTGGTCCGGCACGTGATCCAGCGGGAGCACGAGGCCCGGCGCGTGCTGTGGCGCGATGCGGGCTATATTATCGAGGACAAGTTGTGGCGAGCCTACGGGACGCTTCGCTTCGCGCGGAGCCTCACGTTCGAGGAGGCGATGAACTACCTCAGCGGCGTGCGGCTGGCGGTGGGGCTGAAACTGATCAGTGGGCTCAGTGTATACACGCTCAACAAGCTCCTGATCTTCTGCCAGAGCGCGCACCTGGCGTATGCGGAAGGACGTGCGCTGACCGAGAGCGAAGCCAACGTGGCGCGGGCGCGCTACGTCCGGCAGGCGCTCGAAGCTGAGGCGGACCCGGTTGCCTGACGGCGGCGGGGGAGCTGATCCGAGGGATTCATGAACGGCTATAACTTCACCGAGCGGGTGCGAAAGGTCCTCCAGATGGCACGCGAGGAGGCCCAGCGGCTGCACCACGAGTACGTGGGAACGGAGCACATCCTGCTCGGGCTCATTCGCGAGGGCGAAGGGGTTGCCGCAGCCGTCCTGCAGAACCTCAACGTCGACCTCGACGAGATCCAGCAGAAGATCGAGGAGACCGTGAAGAAGGGGAAGGCGGCCCAGACCACGGGGCCGGACCTTCCCTATACGTCTCGCGCCAAGAAGGTCCTCGAGCTGGCCATGAGCGAGGCGCGTGAGCTCAACCACTCCTACGTGGGGACGGAGCACCTGCTGCTCGGGCTCCTGCGCGAGGAGAAGGGGATCGCCGCGCAGGTCCTGACCGACGCCGGCGTCAACCTGGATGCCGCGCGCGCCGAGACACTCCGCCTGCTGGGGACGGAGATGCCGCCGCAGGGCGGGGGGAAGGAGCCGCAGCCGGGGGCGACGCCGCCGCAGGCCGCGCCGCCCAAGGGCGAGAAGAAGTCGAAGACCCCGGCGCTCGACCATTTCTGCCGCGACCTCACGCAGCTCGCCTCGGAGCAGCAGCTCGACCCGACCATCGGGCGGGCCAAGGAGATCGAGCGCGTGATGGAGATCCTGACGCGCCGCAAGAAGAACAATCCGGTCCTGATCGGCGAGCCGGGCGTCGGCAAGACGGCAATCGTCGAGGGGCTGGCGCAGCTCATCGCCACCGGAGAGTGCCCGGATGCGCTGCGCGACCATCGCGTGCTGTCGCTCGACATGGCGGCCGTGATCGCCGGCACCAAGTATCGCGGCCAGTTCGAGGAGCGCCTCAAGGCCGTGATGAACGAGATTGCCCAGAACAAGAACGTCATCCTGTTCATCGACGAGCTGCACACGCTGGTCGGGGCCGGAGCGGCGGAGGGGGCGATCGATGCCTCGAACATGCTCAAGCCCGCGCTGGCGCGCGGCGAGCTGCAGTGCGTCGGTGCCTCGACGCTCAACGAGTATCGCAAGTACATCGAGAAGGACGGCGCCCTCGAGCGTCGCTTCCAGACCGTGATCGTCGACCCCCCCTCCATCGAGGAGACGGTCGAGATCCTCAAGGGGCTCAAGCGGAAGTACGAGGATCACCACCGCGTCATCGTTCCCGACGATACGCTCGTGGCGGCGGCCAAGCTCTCGGAGCGCTACATCACGGACCGCTTCCTTCCGGACAAGGCCATCGACGTGATCGACGAGGCGGGCGCCCGCGCGCGCCTGGCCGCGCAGGTCCCGCCGCCGGAGGTCGCCCAGCTCAAGGAAGAGCTGGAGAAGGTCAACACGGAGAAAGAGACCGCCGTGCGTGACCAGAACTTCGAGCGCGCCGCCGCGCTGCGCGACACCGAGCGCGAGCTGCAGGGCGAGATCCGCAAGAAGCAGGACGAGTGGGAGAAGCGGCGCCAGTCGCACCGTCCCGTCCTGGGCGAGGAAGAGGTCGCCTTCATCGTCAGCCGCTGGACGGGGATCCCGGTCACTCGCCTGCAGGAGGCCGAGAGCTCGCGCCTGCTCCGCATGGAAGAGGAGCTGCACCAGTCGGTGGTGGCACAGGACGAGGCGATCATGGCGATCGCCCGGTCCATTCGGCGCAGCCGGGCTGGGCTGAAGGACCCGAAGCGCCCCATCGGGTCGTTCATCTTCTGCGGCCCGACGGGGGTCGGGAAGACCGAACTCGCCCGCTCGCTCGCCCGCTTCCTCTTCGCCGACCCGTCGGCGCTGATCCGTGTCGACATGAGCGAGTACATGGAGAAGTTCTCCGTCTCGCGCCTCATCGGGGCCCCCCCGGGGTATGTCGGGTACGAGGAGTCGGGGACGCTCACCAAGGCGGTCCGCCGGAAGCCGTACTCGGTCGTCCTGCTCGACGAGATCGAGAAGGCGCACCCCGACGTCTTCAATATCCTCCTCCAGGTCCTCGACGAGGGGCACCTGACCGACAACTACGGCCGGCTCATCGACTTCAAGAACACGGTCGTGATCATGACCTCGAACGTCGGGGCCAAGGACGTGGCCAAGAGCCGGGCGCTGGGCTTCACGGCCCCCGACTTCAAGGCCTCGTTCGAGCGGATGTCCGAGAAGATCAAGGAGGAGCTGCAGCACGTCTTCAACCCGGAGTTCCTCAACCGCCTGGACGACGTCATCGTCTTCCACCCGCTGCAAAAGGAGCACATTGCCCAGATCGTCGGGATCATGCTCCGGGACGTCCAGAAGCGGATGGCCGAGGGCGAGCTCTCGCTCAAGCTGAGCGATGCGGCGTCCGACTTCCTTGCCCGGCAGGGGTACGACGAGCAGTACGGGGCCCGGCCGCTGAAGCGGGCGATCCAGCGCCACATCGAGGACCCCCTGAGCGAGAAGATCCTGGTCGGGGAGTTCAGCAAGGGCGACGAGATCGAGGTCGACCTGTCCGAGGACGGCCAGAAGCTGGTCTTCCGGGTGATGAGCAGTTCCGCCCCGCAGGCGTAAGCCTATTCCGGGGCTCAGGTGTCAAAAAGATTGGCCGGGTTCGCACTGAACCCGGCCGATCTCTTTGTGTATATTAGCCGGCTATGTCGCGGAAGCTGTTAGCGCTTTTGGCGTTGGGCCTGGTCGCGCGCGGCGCGTCGGCCCAGGACGCTGCTACGCAGGGTCGTTGCACCACCCCGGACTCGATCGCCGTCCGGGGCAACAAGCGCGTCCCCATGGCCGACGTCCTGGCCGAGGCCGGGCTGCTGCCAGGGACGCAGCTGAACTACAAGGCGGTGCAGCGCGCCATTCGCGCCCTGTATCAGACCGGGCAGTTCCAGGGAGTGGAGGTCGTCTGCGACCTCGACGACGCGCGGAACTTCGCGGTCCTGTCGCTCCTGGTGAAGGAGCGCCCCCTCCTCGCGGAGACCGACGTCCAGGGGGTGGACCGGCTCTCGGGGCGGAGCGTGCGTGACAAGATCGACCTCGCCTACAACAAGCCACTCGATGCCTCGGCCGTGGCGCTGGCCGTGCATCGCATCGACTCGCTGTACGAGAAGAACGGCTACTTCCTCGCGCGCGTGAGCGTCGACACGCAGGCGATCGGCGACGAGGCGGTGAAGCTGACCTTCCGCATCGACGAGGGGCGCCGACTGGCCGTCTCGGGCGTGAAGGTGCGCGGCAACGAGCAGCTCAAGGCGGGCGAGATCGTCGGCACGATGAAGACGCGGCCCGAAGGGTTCTTCTTCTGGCGCAAGGGCGAATTCGACGACGACAACTACGCCGGTGACCTGGCGGAGCGCATCCCGCAGTTGTACGCGAAGCGGGGGTTCATCGACTTCCGCGTCGCGCGCGATACCCTGATCATCGACCGCGATCGCGGGAAGGCGCTGGTCGACATCGCGGTCGACGAGGGGCCGCGGTACAAGGTCGGCGAGTTCGAGGTGACCGGGAACAAGCACTACTCCAGCGAGGACCTGGCGCGCTTCTATCCGTTCGGTGACCAGTCGCGCCCGGTGATGTCGCGCGTCACGGACTTCCTGCGACGACGCACCCCGACGCCGAAGGGGATCTTCGACCAGGCCGCCTGGGACGACGCGCGCCAGAAGATCGCCAGCGCCTACGCGACGGAGGGCTACATCTACGCCAACGTCCGTCCGGTGGTGGAGCGTCGCGTGGCGCCCGATTCGTCGCACTACGTGGACCTGCGCTGGGAAGTCGACGAGCGGACTCCGGCGGTCATCAACCGCATCGAGATCTTCGGGAACGACTACACGCAGGAGACGTGCATTCGGGACCAGCTGGTGATCCTCCCGGGGCAGGTCTTCAACCAGGATGCGCTGATCCGCTCGTGGCAGAGCCTGGGGAACCTGGGGTTCTTCGAGACGCCGATCCCGCCTCCCGACACGCGCACGGCCAACGACCAGGGCGACGTGGACATCGTCTTTCGCGTCAAGGAGAAGCGGACCGGGAACGTGAACTTCGGCGCCTCCATGGGGCAGGGGACCGGCGTCGGCGGCTTCATCGGGCTCGACCAGCCGAACCTCTTCGGGCAGTGCAAGCGCGGTTCCCTCCAGTGGCAGTTCGGGCGCTACATCAACGACTTCAACCTGTCGTACAGCGATCCGCGCATTCGGCAGTCGCTCATCTCGGGGACGGTGTCGGTGTATCGCTCGCTCCAGCGGTACTATATCGCCGACCTCGGGCGGTCGTTGCGCACCGGCGCGCAGCTGCAATTCGGCGTGCCGCTCCCGCGCTCGCCGTTCACGCGCGTGTTCCTGTCGTACGGCCTCGAGAACGTCACCTTCGGGACGCAGGGGCTCCTGGGGGGCTTCCGCTCGGATTACGGCAGCAAGTCGCTGCGCTCGACGCTGGGGGCCTCGCTCACGCGCGACACGCGGATCGACATGCCCTTCCCGACGGCCGGGGCGCAGTACAACATCGCGGCCAACTTCAACGGCGGGGTGCTGGGCGGGACGTCGACCTTCCAGCGCTACACGGCGGATGCCAGCGCCTACGCGCCGCTGGGGCAGGTGGGGGGCGGGCGGCCCGGGTCGCAGCCGATCAAGTTCGTGGCCGGACTCACGGCCCGGGCCGGGAGCGTGTTCGGGAACACCGGGCCGTTCTTCTTCTCGCAGGAGTTTGCGTTAGGCGGCGTCCAGTTCGGCGAGCGCCTGCGCGGGTACGAGGAGTTCTCGATCTCCCCCACGGGCTACGTGACCGGGACCAGCACCTTCAACGCCACGCGCAGCTCGTTCGGCAAGGCCTTCTTCAGTACCACGGCAGAGGTGGGGATGCGGGTCAACCAGGCCCTCTACCTTGCCGGTTTCTACGATGCGGGTAATGTGTGGCGGCATCCCCGCGACTTCGATCCCACGCGCCTGTTCCGAGGCGCCGGGATCAGTGCGTCCACCGTCACGCCCCTCGGCCCGCTCGGCCTCGACTACGCCTACGGCTTCGACCGCCTCGATGCCAATGGCCGCAAGAAGCCGAAATGGCAACTCCACTTCAGGCTTGGACAGCTCTTCTAGCACCGGAGACGACATGCTGCACACACGTGTTCGCGCAATCCTCGTGGCCCTGGGCCTCCTCACGCTCGCATCGGGCGCCGCCTCGGCGCAGGGCAGCGGGTTGAAGCTCGCCTACATCGACTCGCGCGTGATCCTCGACAAGGCGCCCGGGCGCGCCGCGGCCGAGAGCACGTTCCAGAAGGAGTACGACGCCGCGCAGTTGAAGATCAAGAAGATGCAGGACACGCTCGAGGCCATGGCCGCCGCCTACCAGAAGTCGGCGCCGACGCTCTCCGCGGTGAACCGCGAGCTGCGCGAGAAGGAGATTCGCGAGAAGCAGCAGACGTTCGAGAACTCGGCGCGCCTGCTCGAGGCGCAGATGCAGCAGCGCCAGGGCGAGCTCGTGCAGCCGATGATGAACCAGATCCGTGAAGTGCTCGACGCCCTGCGGAAGGAAGAGGGACTCTCGTTCATCCTCGACATCGGGACCAACGCGAGCGTCATCGTGGCGGCCGACTCGACGCTGAACATCACCGACAAGGTGGTGTCACGCCTCAAGCCGATCCCGGTGACGGCGAAGGAGGAGCCCAAGGCGGCGGCGGGAGTGAAGGCGCAGCCGGCGGGCGTCGTCCCGAAGAAGCCGACGCCGTAACCGGACGGCCGCGCGCCGGCGTCGAGCCGGCGACGTGGCGCGCACCGCAATGCTGACGGCCCGGCACGTCGCGGAACTCGTGGGCGGGGAGGTGCGGGGCGATGCGGAGGCTCCCGTTCACGGGGTCGCTCCCATCGACCGCGCCACCCCTGGGCAGCTCACGTTCCTGGCCTCCGCCAAGTACGCCCCGCTCCTGGCGAACTGCTCGGCGAGCGTCGCCCTCGTGGCCCCCGAGCTGGCCGACACTCCCGGAGGCGTGGCGGCGCGGGTCGTCGTCGCCAAGCCGCAGGAGGCCATGCTGCGCCTCCTCCCCGTGCTGTTCGTCCCTCCCGCCAGGCGCCCCGGGATCGACCCGACGGCGCGAATCGGGCGTGGTGCGGTGCTGGGGGAGGAGGTCACGATCGGGCCCTATGTGGTCATCGGCGACGGCGCGCGCATCGGCGATCGCGTCCAGCTGGATGCGCACGTGGTCGTCGGCGACGGGGTCGAGATCGGGGATGACTCGCACCTGTTCCCCCATGTCACGACGTACCCGGGGACGCGACTCGGACACCGCGTGGTGGCGCACGCGGGGGCACGGCTCGGCAACGACGGCTTCGGCTTCGTCTACACCGGCGGGGTGCACCAGAAGATCCCGCACGTGGGGCGCTGCGTGATCGAGGATGACGTCGAGATCGGGGCCAACACGACGATCGACCGCGGGAGCATCGACGACACCGTCATCGGGGCGGGGACGAAGATCGACAACCTCGTCATGATCGGGCACAACGTTCGCGTGGGGCGACTGTGCCTGATCGTGGCCCAGGCCGGGATCTCGGGGAGTACGCGCCTGGGTGACGGGTGCGTGATCGGCGGTCAGGTGGGGATCTCGGGGCACAACCAGATCGGGGACGGCGCGCGGATCGCCGCCCAGGCCGGGGTCTTCGGCGATGTCCCTGCGGGCGAGACATGGTCGGGGTACCCGGCGCGCCCGCATCGTGAGGCGCTGCGCGCCCAGGCGGCGCTGTTCAAGCTGGCCGGGATGGTGCGCCGCCTCGAGAAGCTGCTGGGGCGGGAGGAGTCGTGAGCGCCGCCAGCCGCCAGGCCGCCAGCGGCCAGGCCGTCAGCCGCCAGACCATTCAGCGGGCGATCTCGCTCGAGGGGGTGGGGCTCCACCTCGGCCTCCCCTGCCGGCTGACGTTTCGCCCGGCGGCGCCATGCAGCGGGATCCGCTTCGTGCGCTCCGACCTCCCCGGGGCGCCCGCGACCCGGGCACACGTGTCGGTCGCGGTCGAGACGGAGCGGCGCACGCAGCTGGGGGAGGGAGAGGCGGCGCTCCACACGGTGGAGCACGTGCTTGCGGCGGTTGCGGCGCACGAGATCGACGATGTCGTGATCGAGATGGATGGTCCCGAGCCGCCGATCATGGATGGGAGCGCCGGGCCGTTCTTCCGGGCGCTGGCGGCGGCGGGGATTGCGCCGCACGCGGGGCGCGTGGAGGTTCTCAGCCTCGTGGAGCCCGTGCGCATCGAGCACGGCGAGTCGTGGTACGAGGCGCATCCGGCGGATGCGTTCTCGGTGGAAGTGTCGATCGACTTCGCCCATCCCCTGGTGGGACACCAGGATGGGCGCTATGTGGTGAGCCCGGAGGTGTTCGCGCGCGAGCTGGCGGACGCACGGACGTTCGGGTTCGCGCACGAAGTGGAGTACCTGCGGAGCCGCGGACTGATCAAGGGGGGCACCACCGCGAATGCGATCGTGCTCGGGCCGGACGGCGTGGTGGACAACGAGCTGCGCTGGTCCGACGAGTTCGTGCGGCACAAGGCGATGGATTGCATCGGCGACCTCGCCCTGGCGGGGAAGCGGGTGCGCGCGCGCGTGGTGGCTCACCGCCCCAGCCACGCGGGGACCGTGCGCCTGGTGCGGGAATTGACCAAGAGGGCGTGCAAGGAGACGCAGGTGATCGAAATCGAAGAGATCTTGAGGGTGCTGCCGCACCGCTATCCCTTCCTCCTCGTGGACCGGGTCGTCGAGTACGACGAGGGGAAGCGCGTGGTGGGGCTCAAGAACGTCACGATCAACGAGCCGTTCTTCCAGGGACACTTTCCGGGGCATCCGATCATGCCCGGCGTGCTGATCATCGAGGCGATGGCGCAGGTCGGCGGGATCCTCCTCATGGCATCGGTCCCCGATCCCACGAGCAAGGTCGTCTACTTCACGTCGTTGGACAACGTGAAGTGGCGCAAGCCCGTGCGTCCGGGCGACCAGCTCCGCTTCGAGCTCGACGTGGTGAAGATGCGCGGCCCGATGTGCCAGATGAAGGGGGTGGCGAAGGTGGACGGCAGCGTGGTGGCCGAGGCGGACATGGCCGCGATGCTGAAGGACCGATGAGCGCCGAGATCCATCCCACGGCGATCGTCTCGCCCCGGGCCGTGCTGGGCGAGAACGTGCGCATCGGGCCGTTCGCGATCGTCGGCGAGCAGTGCGAGATCGGCGACGGCTCGGTCCTCGAGGCGCGCGCCGTGCTCGAGCGGAACGTGAAGCTCGCGCCCAATGTGGTCATCGGGATCGGCTCGGTGATCGGGGGCGACCCGCAGGACCTCAAGTTCAAGGGGGAAGAGACCTGGGTCGAGATCGGCGAGGGGACGCGCGTCCGCGAGTACTCGACGATCAATCGCGGGACGGCGCACTCCTTCAAGACGACGGTGGGGAAGGGGTGCTTCCTCCAGTCGTACGTGCACCTGGCGCACGACTGCCACCTGGGCGACGGGGTCATCATCTCCAACGGGACGCAGCTCGCGGGGCACGTGACCATCGAGGACCGCGTGATCATCTCCGGACTGGTGGCGGTCCACCAGTTCGTGAAGATCGGCCGCCACGCGTTCGTGGGCGGGTGCTCGCGCGTGGCGAAGGACGTTCCCCCCTTCCTCAAGGCGGTGGGGAACCCGGTCAAGCTCTACGGGCTCAACAGCGTCGGGCTGCAACGCAGCGGCTTCTCCGACGAGACGGTGCGGGAGCTGAAGCGGGCGTACCGGCTCTTCTTCCGGTCCGAGCTGAACGTCTCGCAGGCGATGGAGCGGGCCCGTTCGGAGTTGCAGCCGATGGCGGAGGTGGATCACTTCCTCCGCTTCCTCGAGGATTCCGGGCGCGGAGTGGTGATTTGAGCCCGGCCCGGACCCGCGTCGGGGTGATGGGCGCCGGCGCGTTAGGCTACCATCACGTGCGCATCCTGCGCGAGCTGGAGGACGTGGAGCTCGTCGGGTTCCACGAGTCGCGCCCCGAGCGCGCGGCGGAGGTCGCGGGGGAACTCGGCGTCCGCGCCTGGGACGATCCCGCGGCGCTGATCGAGGCGTGCGAGGCCCTGACGATCGTCGTCCCCACCCCCGCCCACTTCGGGGTCGCCAGGGCGGCGGTCTCCCGGGGGCGCCACGTCCTGATCGAGAAGCCGCTGACGGCCACGCTGGCCGAGGCCGACGAGATCCTCGCGATCGCGAAGGCGCACGGGGCGCTGGTGCAGACCGGGCACGTGGAGCGCTTCAACCGCGCCATTCGCGCGGCGATGCCATACGTGGACCGGCCGCGCTTCCTGGAGAGCGACCGGCTGGCCCCATTCAACCCGCGGGGCTCCGACGTCGCGGTGGTCCTGGACCTGATGATCCACGACATCGACCTCCTCCTGACGCTGGTGAAGAGCGGGGCGCAGGACGTGCAGGCGGTCGGCATCCCGGTGCTGACGCCGTTCGTGGACATCGCGAACGCGCGGATCACGTTCCAGTCGGGAGCGGTGGCGAACGTGACGGCGAGCCGCGTGTCGCGCGAGCGGATGCGGAAGCTGCGCATCTTCCAGCAGAGCGGCTACCTGTCGCTCGACCTCGGGGCGGGGAACGGGGAGTTCTACCGGATCCGGGGGGACGTCGACCTGGCGGCCCTGACCAAGGCGCCGCAGCAGCTCGAGGCGTTCGTCGAACGCATCCCCCTGGAGGCGCCGGACGGGGAGCCGCTGCGGCTGGAGTTCCGGTCGTTCATCGACGCCGTGCGCGGCGTGGCACCGGTGACGGTGACGGGCGACGACGGGCGCGAGGCACTGGCGGTGGCGCTGCGCATCGTGCAGGAGATCGAGCGCACGCGCCCGGCGTTGGCCGCGGGGCCGGAGCGTCCGCGTGCGTGAAGTCCTGGTGATCGCCGGAGAGGCGTCCGGCGATCTGCACGCGGCCGGATTCGCGCACGAGCTGGCGGCGCGGCGTCCGGATTTGCACCTGGCGGGAATGGGGGGGCGCCACATGCGCCGCGCCGGCGTCGAGCTGCTCGAGGACGCCGAGGCGATGGCGGTGATGGGCTTCGTCGAGGTGCTGCGCAAGATCCCGCATCACTGGGCCCTCCTGCGGCAGCTCGAGCGGCGCCTGGCCAGCGGGACGGTCGCGCTCCTGGTCGTGATCGACTATCCGGGATTCAACATGAAGGTGGCGGCGGCGGCACGCCGGCACGGCGTCCCGGTGCTCTACTACATCACGCCGCAGGTCTGGGCGTGGGGGGCGAACCGGCTCCCGCGGCTCGCGCAGCTGATTACCCGGGCGGCGGTGATCCTCCCGTTCGAGGAGGCGCTCCTGCGCCAGCACGGGATCGACGCCACCTTCGTCGGCCATCCGCTGCTGGACCGGGCGCAGGACCTGCCGTCGCAGCGCGAGGCACGCGAGCGCCTGGGGATCGCCCCCGACCGGCGCGTGCTGGCCCTCTTTCCCGGGAGCCGGGCGCAGGAGATCGCCCGCCACCTGGACGCCTTCGTCGCCACCGCGCGCCTGCTGGAGGCGCGCCACCCCGGGCTGGAGGTCGTGGTGAGCGTGGCGCCGACCGTGGCGCTCGATGCCGCACGCTGCCCGTACCGTCAGGTGCACGATGCGTCCTTCTCGGTGCTGCGGGCGGCCGACGCCGCGCTCTGCAAGAGCGGAACGACGACGCTCGAGGCCGCGGTGGCGGGGTGCCCGCTGGTGGTGGCGTACCGCACCAGCGGCTGGACGTACGCCATCGCGCGGCGCGCGGTGAAGATCCCGTTCATCGGCCTGGTGAACGTGGTGGCGGGGCGCGAGGTGGCGCGCGAGTTCGTGCAGGACGGGCTCGTCCCGGACGCGATGGCGGAGACGCTGGGCCAGCTGCTCGAGCCGGGGAGCCCGGCTCGCGAGCTGCAACTCGCGGCGTTGGGCGAGGTGCGGGCGAGGCTGGGGACGCCGGGCGCATCGGCCCGGGTGGCGGCGATGGCCGCCGAGCTGGCCCGGTGAGCGACGAGCGCCCGGCGGGATGGCGACGTCGCGCGAAGGTCGCGCTCGCCGCCTCGCTCGGAGGGACCCTGGTGCGCCTGCTGGCCTCCACCTGGCGCATGACGACCCGCAACGCCGGGGCGCTGGACGCGCTGCGCGCGAGCGGGACGCCGCTGGTCATCGTCCTGTGGCACGGCGAGCTCCTCCCGATCCTGTGGCAGCACCGCGACCAGGGGGTGTCGGTGCTCATCAGCACCCACGCGGATGGCGAGATCATCGCGCGCATCTGCAAGGCGCTCGGGTGCCGCACGGTGCGCGGCTCGTCCAGCCGGGGCGGGGCGCGCGCCCTGCTCGAGCTGGTCCGTGAGCTCGAGGGCGGGCACGAGGTCGCCGTGACCCCCGACGGCCCGCGCGGGCCGCGACGCGAGTTCGCGCCGGGGGCGGTCGTGGCAGCCATGCGGGCCGGCGTCCCGGTCATCGCCTTCGGCGCCACCGTCGACCGGGCCTGGCGGCTGCGATCGTGGGACCGCTTCGTGATTCCCAAGCCCTTCGCGAAGGTCACGATTGCCTACAGCGAGGGAGCGCGCGTGGTGGCGACCGGGCCCCGTGAGGCGGAAGCGGAGGCCCCGCGCTTCCGGGCGCTCCTGATGTCGGTCTGCGGGCCGGACGAGGGCTGAGGCGGCGTGGATCCGGCCCTGGTGTGGGAAGGGCGGGGGGCGGGAGCCCGAACCGCGCGCGCACTCCTCGTTCCGGCGGGGTGGCTGTACCGCGGTGGGGTGGCGGTCCGAAACGCCCTCTTCGACAGCGGCGTGCTCGCCGCACGAGCGACGGCGCTCCCGGCCTTTTCCGTCGGGAATCTCACCGTGGGCGGAACCGGGAAGACGCCGGTGGCCGCCGACATCGCACGCCGGCTCCGCGACGGCGGGGCGCGCCCGGCGCTGGTGCTTCGTGGGTACGGGGACGATGAACCCGCCGTCCACGAGCGGCTCAACCCCGGCGTCCCGGTCCTAACGAGTCCCGACCGCGTGGCCGCGAGCGCGCGCGCGCGCCAGCTCGGGTGCGACGTGGTCGTGCTCGATGACGCGTTCCAGCACCGCCACGCGCGCCGGGTCGTCGATGCCGTCGTGGTGGCGGCGGAGCAGTGGGTGGGGGCTCCCCGTCGCTGCCTCCCGGCGGGGCCCTATCGGGAGCCGCCGGCGGCGCTGAGGCGCGCCACCCTGGTGATCGTGACCCGCAAGTCGGTAGGTCCTGCCATGTCGGCCGACGTCGCCCAGTCGGTGGCGGCCTTCACCCCCGCGCCGGTCGTGTGCGTCGCCCTCGAGCTGGGAGCGTTGCACGCCGTGGGAGGGGAGGGAGGGACGCGTCCCCTGGAAACGCTGCGGGGGGCATCGGTGCTTGCCGTCGCCGGGATCGGGGCGCCGCGTCGATTCGCCGAGCAACTCGAGGAGGTTGGGGCGCGTGTGGCGCTGGTATCGTTTCCGGATCACCATCGTTTTACGGGTGACGATGTCGCCGCCATCCTGCGAGGCGCCTCGGCCGGCGCCTCCATCGTCTGCACCCTCAAGGACGCGGTGAAGCTCAAACCGTTGTGGCCTCGCGCCTCGGCGCCCCTGTGGTATGTTTCCCAGCGATTGGCGATCGACGCCGGCGCCCCCGCGTACGCGGCGGCGATCCAGCGCCTTCTGGACGCCCGTCAGCACGAACTTTCCGTCCGATAACCGCCGGCCGCGTGCCGGTCCCGAGAATCTTTCCCATGCCCACCGATCTCCGCCTTCCGACGAACGCCATCGTCCAGCCGGACAAGGATCGTTTCCTGAACGAAGACAACCCGTTCGAGGCGATGATGTCGCGCTTCGATCGCGCGGCCGAATTGCTCGACCTCGAACCGGGGCTGTACAAGGTGCTGCGCAAGCCCGAGAAGCAGCTGATCGTGTCGTGTCCGGTGATGATGGACAACGGCGAGATCGAGGTCTACACCGGGATTCGCGTGCTGTACAACACGTCGCGCGGCCCGGCCAAGGGCGGAATCCGGTTCGACACGCAGGTCACGCTGGATGAAGTCACCGCCCTGGCCGCGTGGATGACGTGGAAGTGCGCGGTGGTGAACGTCCCGTTCGGCGGGGCGAAGGGCGGGGTGATCTGTGATCCGCTCAAGATGAGTGCGGGCGAGCTCGAGCGCCTGACGCGTCGTTACACCTCGGGGATCATGTCGGTGCTGGGGCCGGACTCCGACGTCCCCGCGCCCGACGTGAACACCAACGAGCGCGTGATGGCCTGGATCATGGACACCTACTCCATGCAGATGCGCCACACGGTCACCGCGGTCGTCACCGGGAAGCCGGTCGAGATGGGTGGGTCGCTCGGGCGCCGCGAGGCCACGGGACGGGGATGCATGCTCGTGGTGAAGGAGGCGCTGGCGCACCTGGGGATGAGCGTGAAGGGGACGACCGTCGCGGTGCAGGGCTTCGGCAACGTGGGGTCGGTGGCGGCGCAGCTGCTGGCGCGCGAGGGGTGCAAGGTGGTCGCGATCGGCGACCGGAGCGGCGCGATCTACAACGCGGCCGGGATCGACGTCGACGACGCGGCCGCGTACGTCAAGAAGCACAAGGTCCTCGAGGGGTACGGGAAGGGCGAGCGGCTCTCCAATGACGAGCTGTTGACGCTGGACGTGGATGTCCTCGTCCCGGCCGCGCTCGAGAACGTGATCACGACCAAGAACGCGTCGAAGATTCGCGCCAAGGTCATCTGCGAGGGGGCGAACGGGCCCACCACCGCGGCGGCGGACGCGATCCTCGACGAGAAGGGGATCTTCGTGATTCCGGACATCCTGGCCAACGCCGGTGGCGTGACCGTCTCGTACTTCGAGTGGGTCCAGGACCGTGGCGGCTACTTCTGGAGCGAGGACACCGTGAACGAGCGCCTGCGCGACCTCATGGTGAAGTCGTTCCGCGACGTGCTCGAGCTGTCCAAGCAGCACAAGGTGAACATGCGCACGGCGGCCTACATGCTGTCGATCAGCCGCGTGGCCACGGTGCACCGGCTGCGCGGCATCTACGCCTAGCCGCCGGACGATGCGCCCTGGTGACCAGCGCCCGGGCGTGCGACGTGGGCTTCCTTGCGGGCGGTGCGACGAGCGGTCGCGCCGCCCGCGCGCGTTCTCGTGAGGTTCCGGCTCATCGTCGTCGGTCGCGTGCGCGACCGGGGGCTGGCGGACGCCGTGGCCGGGTTCGAGGCGCGCGCCACGCGATACTGGCCGCTCGAGGTGATCGAGGTGAAGGAGGAGCGCGGGCGCGATGCGACCGTCGTGGTGCGCCGCGAGGGGGCGCGGCTCCTCGAGCAGGCGGCGGGGAGCCTCATCGTCGCGTGCGACGAGCGCGGCGACGTGCTCCCGTCGGTCGCCTTCGCGGAGTGGATGCAGCAGCTGCGGGAGGGGGGGCGTGACGTCGCCTTCGTGATCGGCGGCGCGCACGGGCTCGATGGGGCGGTTCGCCAGGCCGCGACGCGCCGGCTCACCCTGGCGCCCTTTACCCTGCCGCACGAGCTGGCGCGCCTGGTGCTGGCCGAGCAGTTGTACCGGGCCGGGACAATCGTTAGGCGCGAGCCGTACCACAAGGCATAGGCCGGGCGGCCGCGCCGCCTGGCGAGGGACGGGAGGCGGGATGGCCGGTCGCGTGGGCGCCGCGAGGCGCGCCGGCCGGCCATTTTGTGGAGCGATGCACTCGCGAAAGGGGGGAACACGTCGCGAGATTTCGCCAGCGGCGGCGCGGCGCGGGGCGGGGAGTTCCGCAGGGACGCACCGCCGGGACGGACGAACCATTCATCCATGCGTGATTCGCATCTCGCCCGATGTCGGGTGGCCGAAGGTCGAGCGGAAGAACGCGCGCGGCGCTGCCGTGCGGCGGCGGCCGGGGGCAATGCTCCCTCCTTCCCCGGGTCGGCATGACCCTCCCGATGATCATCACGGAATCGCTCGGCGGGAGCGCCCTGGCCCGCCGGGTGATCGAGGGAGACGGGTCGATGGAGTGGTACGTGGCGCGACCATCGTCGTCCGATGGCTGGCGGGAGCGCGCCGACGAGATCCGCCGGGCGACGCCGTCGGGGTGGCTGGCCCAGCTCGCGCCGGCGTTCGGGGCGGCGGGGGCCGCCCGGGAGCGTCTCGAACGCGTGGCCCGGGCTGGCGGGGTGGTCGTGACGACGGGGCAGCAACCCGGACTCTTCGGCGGGCCAACGTATACGTGGAGCAAGGCGATCGCGGCCATCGAGCTCGCCGATGCCATCGAGCGCGCCACGGGCATCCCGGCCGCCCCGGTGTTCTGGGCCGCGACGGACGATGCGGATTTTGCCGAGGCGCGCGACACGTGGATCGCCCTCCCGGGTGGAGCGGAGCGCCTCGCCATGCACGGCCCCCCGCTCGAGGGGCTTCCGATGCACGATCACCCGTTAGGCGACGTGTCGCACGAACTGGAGCGGCTGGCGGTCGCGTCCGGCTCGGCGCTCGAGCCGGGGATCCTGGACGCGGCGCGCGAGGCGTATCACGCCGGCGCGACGGTGGGGGGCGCGTACCTCGCGTTGCTCCGGCGCGTGCTGCAGCCGCTGGGGATGGCGGTGCTGGATGCCTCGCACCCGGCGTTGCTCGAGGCCGAGCGCCCGCTCCTGATGCGGGCGCTGACGGAGGGAGAGGCGATCGCCGCCGCGCTTCGCGGCCGGAGCGCGGAGCTGCGATCGGAGGGCCTCGAGCCCCAGGTGGCGGACGTGGACGGCCTGTCGCTGGTGTTCGGGCGCGATGGCGGGCGCAAGTTCCGGATTCCGTTGCGGCTGGCGCGTGACGTGGCGGCGCGCGGGGCGCGGGAGCAGCTCTCGCCCAACGTGCTGCTGCGTCCCGTCGTGGAGGCGGCCGTGCTCCCCACCATCGCCTACGTCGCCGGCCCCGGTGAGATCGCGTACTTCGCGCAGGTCGGCGCCGTGTCCGAGGTCCTGGGGGCTCGCACGCCGCTGGTGGTGCCGCGCTGGTCGTGCACGATCGTCGAGCCGCACGTCGCGGGATTGCTGTCGTCCTACGGCGTCGCGCGACAGGAGCTCCGGTCGCCCCACGACGTCGAGCTTCGCCTGGCGCGCCGGCTTGCGCCTGCCGAGGTGCTCGACGCGCTGCAGGCGATGCGCGATCGGATCGAGGAGGGGACGGCGGCGTTCGCGGCCGCGGTGGCGCGGACGGGCGGGATCCTCCCTCCGTCGGTGGTGGAAGGGAGCCGCCGCCAGCTGGCCTGGCGCGCCGATCGCCTCGAGCGGCGCCTCCTGGCGGCCATCAAGCGGCGTGAGGCGGGGATGCGGCACGACGTGTCGACGATGCAGGGGGCGCTCTTCCCCGGGGGGATGCGCCAGGAGCGCGCGCTCAACCTCCTCCCGACGATCGCCCGCTACGGCACCGGCGTGCTGGACGCGATGCGGGAGGCGGCGCGGCGGCACGCGGAGGCGCTGGTGCACGGGCAGGCGATCCCCGTCGACCGGGCGTGAGTCGCTCGCAGCCGGTACCTCCTGCGCGTGCCCCGGACGCCAGCCGGCGCCCGGCCGCGCTCGTGGCGGCGGGGATCCTCCTCAGCCGGCTCGTGGGGCTCGTCAGGCAGCGGGTCTTCTCGTACTACTTCGGCGCCGGCGACGAATCGGACGCCTTCACGCAGGCATTCCGGATCCCCAACATCCTGCAGAATCTCTTTGGGGAAGGGGTGCTCTCGGCGTCGTTCATCCCCGTGTACTCCCGGTTGCGCGCGCGCGGTGACGACGTGGCGCGGCAGGAAGTGGCAGGGGCGGTGCTGGGCGTCCTGGCGCTGTTCTCCGCCGTCGTCGTCCTCCTTGGCGTCCTCGCGGCGCCGCTCCTGGTCGGCGCCATCGCGCCCGGCTTCGAGGGGGCGAAGCGCGAGCTGACCGTGCAGCTGGTACGCATCCTCTTCCCGGGGGCGGGGCTCCTGGTGATCGCGGCGTGGTGCCTCGGCGTGCTCAACAGCCACGGGAAGTTCTTCCTGTCGTATGCCGCACCAGTCCTCTGGAACGCCTGCATGATCGCGGCGCTGCTCGGGTGGGGG
>MEDZ01000047.1 GCA_001724275.1 Gemmatimonadetes bacterium SCN 70-22 | reverse complement strand
CGAGGAGTGGCGGGTCGTGTCCCTCATCATCGGGACGATTCCCGGCGCCATTGCCGGGCTCCTGCTGGAGGACGCGGCCGAGACGGCCTTCCGGGCGCCCGCGCTCATGGCCACCACCCTGATGATCATGGGGATCCTGCTGTGGGCGGCCGACCGCTTCATGCCGCAGGGACGCAGCATCGCGGAGCTCACGTGGCGCGACGCGCTCCTCGTCGGGGTCGCGCAGGCGTGCGCGCTCGTCCCCGGCTTCTCTCGCTCGGGGTCGACCATCACCGGGGCGCGCCTGCTGGGGATCGACCGCACCAGCGCGGCGGTCTTCTCGTTCCTCCTCAGCATGCCGATCACCGCCGCGGCGGCGATCCTCAAGGTGCCGGATGCGGTGCGCGAGGGGATCTCGCTCCCGCTGGTCGTCGGCGTCGTTTCGGCGGCGCTGAGCTCGTGGCTGGCGATCGCGGTGCTGCTCAAGTACGTCTCCCGCAACAGCTACGGCATCTTTGCCGTGTACCGCCTCGCGTTAGGCGTGGCGGTCCTCCTCGTCCTGGCCGTCCGGGGGTGAAGCGTGGCCGCAGGCGGTGACCGGGAGATCGGCGCCGGGTGCGCCGCGGCTGCGGGAGGCGCGACCGACCTCGCGCGGCGGCTCGACCTCCCGCACGTGTGCTGGCACGCCTCGGTGCCGTCGACGATGGACGAGGCGCATGCCCTGGCGGCGGCGGGGGCGCCGGCGGGGACCCTCGTGGTGGCGGACCGGCAGACGCGCGGACGCGGGCGGGGAGGGAGGTCCTGGAGCTCGCCCCCCGGGGGCGGCCTGTGGATGACGCTCATCGAGCGTCCGCTCGATGCCTCGGGCTTCGATGTCCTGTCGCTCCGGGTGGGGCTGCGCGCCGCGCACGTCCTGGACCGGTTCGCCCCCGAGCTCGTGCAGCTGAAGTGGCCCAACGACCTCATGCTTCCCACGGGGAAGGTGGGGGGAATCCTGGTCGAGGCTCGCTGGCGCGAGCAGCGCCCCGAGTGGGTCGCCATCGGGATCGGCGTCAACCTCGTGCGCCCCGGCGACCAGGAGGGCGCGGCGTCGTTAGGCGCCGGGAGCGAGCGCGAGGAGGTGCTGGCGGAGCTGGTCCCGGCCATCCGGGGGGCGGCGGCGGCGCGCGGGGCGCTCACCCAGCGCGAGATGGAGGCGTTCGCGGCACGGGACTGGGCGCGGGGCCGGCGCGTCACCGCCCCCGTGGCAGGCACCGTCGTCGGCATCTCGCCGGCGGGGGCGGTTCGCATCGCGACGCCGGCGGGCGTGCTCGAGCGCACGTCGGGGTCGCTCACGATCGAGGGAGAGGCGGCATGATCCTCGTTTTCGATGTCGGCAACACGGAGACCACCATCGGGCTCTTCGAGGGCGAGGGGCTCCGGGGCCACTGGCGCGTCACCACCGACGCCACGCGCACGCCCGACGAGATCGGGCTGACGCTGCGCGCCCTGCTCGCCGCCAGCGGCATCGCCCCACGGCACGTGCGCGGCGTCGCCATCGGCTCGGTCGTCCCGGCCATGACCGACCCGTTAGGCGAGGCGTGCCACCTCCTCTTCGCCGTCACCCCGGTCGTCGTCGATGCCCGGTCCGCCCTCCCCATCACCCTCGACGTGATCGAGCCGCTCACCGTCGGCGCCGACCGCATCATCAACACGCTCGCGGCATCGCGGCTGCACGCCGCCGACACGATCGTCGTGGACCTCGGGACGGCGACGACGTACGACTGCATCACCGCCGACGGCGTCTTCCTGGGAGGGGTCATCGCCCCCGGGGTGCGTACCTCGGCCGAGACCCTCTTCCGGCGCACGTCGAAGCTCCCCGCCACGGAGCTCGTCCCGCCGGCACGGGTCATCGGCCGGCGCACCGAGGAATGCATCCGCTCCGGCGTGGTGCTGGGGACGGCCGACGCAGTGGATGGGCTGGTGCGACGCATCAAGCGCGAGTGGCCGACCCCCCATGTCCCCCTGGTGATCGCCACCGGAGGGCTGGCGCCGATGATTGCCCCCCTGTGCGAGACCATCGACCGGGTCGAACCCCACCTGACGCTGATCGGTCTCCGCATGGCGTACGACCTCCTGCACTCGGCGCCGACGGCGTAGCGCGGGATGCTGTGGCGCCTGGACCACCGGCGCTCCCGGGCCCGTCCGTGGTGAATAGGCGTGGGCGGAGCGTCCTAAGTCGTTGTTCCGGAAGTAGATAATGGCATTCATGTGAGGCGTGACGGCGGGTTCGTTCCGGCTGCAAGTGCTCACGTCGAGACCCTTGACCGTGACGGCCGACGGGGCGTAGTTTTGGCTCCGTTAGCACTCTCGGCTCGTGAGTGCTGACGACGCGGCTGAGGTTTTTTTCACATCATCCGGACCCAGAATGGAGGGTTGTTCGCTATGAGCACGAAGAGCGCGACGAAGGTCGCTCCGCTCGCCGATCGCGTGGTGGTAAAGCCACTCGAGGAGGCCGAGACGATGCGTGGGGGGCTCTACATCCCCGACACCGCCAAGGAGAAGCCGCAGCAGGGCGAGATCGTCGCCGTCGGCCCGGGGCGATTCGAGGATGGCAAGCGTGTGCCGCTCGATGTCCAGGTGGGCAACAAGGTCCTCTACGGCAAGTACAGCGGGACCGAGGTGACGGTCGACGGCGACCAGCTCCTCATCCTGCGCGAGTCGGACATCCTCGCGATCATCAACAGCTGAAGCAGACGGGAGACGGGGGACGGGGGACGGGCGGTCGGCGGCGCAAGGCGCCTGACCCGACTCGCCAGCCCCGGTTCCGGCCGCTCCCGGCCTAACGTCAACTTCCTACTCGTCTCATACAAGCCATGGCTGCGAAGGAACTCTATTTCAGTGTAGACGCGCGCGCGGCGCTCAAGCGCGGCGTCGACAAGCTCGCGGATGCGGTGAAGGTCACGCTCGGCCCGAAGGGCCGGAATGTCGTCATCGATAAGAAGTTCGGCGCTCCGACGATCACCAAGGACGGCGTGACCGTCGCCAAGGAAGTCGAGCTGTCCGATCCGCTCGAGAACATGGGCGCGCAGATGGTGAAGGAAGTCGCGACCAAGACGTCCGATGTCGCGGGTGACGGCACCACGACGGCGACCGTGCTGGCGCAGGCGGTCTACCGCGAAGGGCTCAAGAACGTCACCGCCGGGTCGAATCCGATGGCGCTCAAGCGCGGCATCGACAAGGCCGTCGCCGCGATCGTCGAGGAGTTGAAGAAGATCTCCGTCCCGACCGCCGGGAAGAAGGAGATCGCGCAGGTCGCCTCCATCTCCGCGAACAACGACAAGGAGATCGGTGAGCTGATCGCCGACGCGATGGAGAAGGTCGGCAAGGACGGCGTCATCACCGTCGAGGAAGCGCGCGGCATCGAGACGACGCTCGAGACGGTCGACGGCATGCAGTTCGACCGCGGCTACATCTCGCCGTACTTCGTCACCGACCCGGACAAGATGGAGTCGGTGCTCGAGGACGCGATGATCCTCATCCACGACAAGAAGATCTCGTCGATGAAGGACCTCCTCCCGGTCCTCGAGAAGGTCGCCCAGATGGGGCGCCCGCTGCTCATCATCGCCGAGGACATCGAGGGTGAGGCGCTGGCCACGCTGGTGGTCAACAAGCTCCGTGGGACGCTCAAGGTCTCGGCCGTCAAGGCGCCCGGCTTCGGCGATCGCCGCAAGGCGATGCTCGAGGACATCGCGAAGCTGACCGGTGGGCAGGTCATCAGCGAGGAAGTCGGCTTCAAGCTCGAGAACGCCGTGGTGTCCGACCTCGGGCGCGCCAAGCGCATCGTGATCGACAAGGACAACACCACGATCATCGACGGCGCCGGCGACGCCGACGCGATCCAGGGGCGCGTGAAGGAGATCCGCGCCGCGATCGAGAAGAGCACCTCGGACTACGATCGTGAGAAGCTCCAGGAGCGTCTTGCGAAGCTCGCCGGTGGCGTGGCCGTCATCAACGTCGGCGCCGCGACCGAGGCCGAGATGAAGGAGAAGAAGGCCCGCGTCGAGGACGCGCTGCACGCGACCCGTGCCGCCGTCGAGGAAGGGATCGTCCCGGGCGGCGGTGTGGCGCTGATCCGTGCCCAGCGCGCGCTCAAGGGGCTCAAGGTCGAGGAGCACGACGAGCAGGTCGGTATCGACATCGTTCGTCGCGCCATCGAGGAGCCCATCCGCATGATCGTGCAGAACGCGGGTGGCGAGGGCTCCATCGTCGTGGAAAAGGTGCGTGGTTCGAAGGATGATGCCTTCGGCTACAACGCCCTCACCGACACCTACGAGAACCTCGTGACGGCGGGCGTCATCGACCCGACCAAGGTGACGCGCTCGGCGCTCCAGAACGCCGCGTCGATCGCCGGCCTCCTCCTCACGACGGAAGCGCTCGTCGTCGAGAAGAAGGAAGAGAAGCCCGCGGCGCCGGCTGGCGGCCCGGGCGGCATGGGCGGGATGTACTAGTCCCCAAGGGAGACGGGGGACGGTCGTGCCGGCGCGCCGGTCGCGCCGGCACGTACCGAGATCCGTCGCCCGAACTCCCCGCCGTACGACCTCCGAACGAGAAAGGGCGCCGCATCCGCGGCGCCCTTTCTCACACCCGTCTTCTCTCCTTCTCCACTTCGCGTGGCTCCGCCGCGCGGCGACCAAGCGCCCCTCCCAAGGAGCGCGCTCGATGATCAGAGCAGGGAGAGCTGTTCCACGCGGCGCGCGCGCTCGACCGTGAAGCTGGTCACCGCGTTCTGTCGCGCGACCGAGAGCGTTCCCCGAAACGCTGTCGCGCGGAGCGACGATCCCACCGTCGCGTGGGCGACCTCGGGCGTGTTGTTGTGTTCCGACAGGTGGGCCAGCACGACGTGGCGAAGGCCGCCGTGCGCCACGCGACGCGCCAGCTCCGCCGCGGCGCGGTTGCTCAGGTGCCCGTCCCCCCCCGCGATGCGATCCTGGACCACCTTCGGGTACGGGCCCGCCCGGAGCATTGCCTCGTCGTGGTTCGACTCCAGGATCAGCGCGTCCAGCTGGCGCATCGCCTGCTCGATACGCGCCGGGACGTGGCCGAGGTCGTAGGCGATTCCGAGTCGCGTCCCCGAGGAGGGAACATCGACGACCACCGCGATCGGCTCGCTCGCGTCGTGTGGCGTCCGTACGCAGCGCACGTGCATCGTGTCCAGGTGGAGCCCTTCGCCCGGATCGACGGCGACGGGGCGGAGGGCACCGAGTCCGGGGGTCCCGGCGATCGTCCCCGGTGTGGCGAAGACTTTCCATCCCCACTTCCGCGCCGCCGTGCAGGCGCCGCTCACGTGATCGGTGTGCTCGTGCGTCAGCAGCACGGCACCGATCGATTCGGGGGCAATGTCCGCGGCGGCCATGCGCGTTGCCAGCGTCCGCGCCGTGAATCCCGCGTCCACCAGCACGCGGGCCCCATCCGCCTCGAGCACGACCGCATTCCCGCGGCTCCCGCTCCCCAGGATCGTGACGTTCATTTCCCGGTCGTCCCGCGTGCGGTGAAGATGCGCAGCAGGTGGCGGCGTGCGCGGTCGCCTAACGAAACCCCGCGCCGGGCCATCATCCGCTCCGCGATCGTCACGAATCGCTCGGGGTCGTACGTCGTGTCGCTCTCCCCCCACGTGAACGGCGCGACGACCTTCGGCGTCATCCCGCTCCCCACCACGTTCGCCCCCGCGCCGATGACGCTCCCCGTGCTGAGGCGCGTCCCGATCGCCGTCTTCGCGTGGTCGCCGAACAGCGTCCCGAGGAACTGCATCCCCGTGGGCTGCAGCCCTGCGGGGGTCCAGAACTGCACGGTGCCGTACGTGTTCTTCAGGTTGCTCGTCACCGTCTCCGCGCCCAGGTTCACCCAGCGCCCGAGCACCGAGTGCCCGACGAAGCCGTCGTGCGACTTGTTCGCGTGGCCGATGAAGATGACGTGGTTCACTTCACCGTGGACACGGCACTGCTCGCCGATGGCCGACGTCCCCACCTTGCCGCCCAGTACCTGGCTCTCCGCGGCCACGTAGCAGGGGCCCACCAGGCGCGTGAAGGCGGCGATTCTCGCCCCTCGCGACACCAGCACCGGCCCGGCCGAGGCGTCGATCACCACCAGCGGCTCGACCTGCGCCCCCGCTTCGACGAACACCGGATGCTCGCCGATCACGGTCGCCGGTGACGAGACGCACGCGCGCTCCGCGCCTAACGTGAGGATGTCCGCCGCCAGCAGCTCCGCCAGGTAACGGACGAGCTCCCACGACGCCTCGAGCCAGTGCGCACGGAGCATCGTCCGCCCCCACCCGTCGCTGGCCAGGTCCTCCAGCGGCAGCGCGCCGTCGGCGAAACGATGCGCGGGGACCGCCTCGCGCAGGCGCACCGCGGCAACGCGCCCGTCCGCCTCCAGCAGGTCGGCCCCGCCGACGCGCGCCAGCGCGGGAATCGCCCGTGCGTTGACGACGATCGCCCCGGCGGGCAGCTCGGGCGACGCCACGGCCGGGGGGGCGTCCAACTCGTCGAAGTTCTCGAGGTGCGCCGCGCCAAGGAACCCCGCGCACGACATCCCCAGGACGCGCTCCCAGCGCTGGCGGATCAGGAGGGCGCCGGCACGCACCTCGCCCAGCGGCCGGGACAGGGCGAACGGGTCGAAGCTGCGCGCCCGCGCATCGTCGTAGAGGTAGAACGAGCTCACGGGAGGTCGCGCACGTCGGGGGGAAGGCTGTCCAGCATCGATTTGAGGTCGGCGGCGCGCTCGGTCGTCGTCACCAGCGTGAGGCCGTCGCGAACGACCACGACGAGGTCCGAGACGCCGTACAGCACCACCCGGTCTCCCTCCGCGTGCACCACGTTGCGGTGCGCATCCACGAGATGCACGGGACCGCTTGCCGCATTGCCGGCCGCATCACGCGGCCGCACGCGCGCCAGCGCCGACCAGGTCCCCACGTCGTCCCAGCCGAAGTCGCCGGGGATCACGACCACATTCCCCGTGCGCTCGAGTACCCCCACATCCACCGACACCGAGCGCACCCCCGCGAAGAAGCGACCGATGTCACCGCCGCACGACTCGAGCGCCGGCGCCACCTCCGGCGTGTGCGACCGCACCTCGGCGAGGAAGTCCCCGACCCGCCACACGAAGATCCCGGAGTTCCAGAGACACCCCTCGCGCACCATCTCGGCGGCACGCTCGCGACTCGGCTTTTCCACGAACTGCGCCACCCGCCGCCCTCCCGCGGCGAGAGGCTCGCCCGGGCGGATGTAGCCGAATCCCGGATCGGGGCGCGACGGCACCACCCCGACCGTGACCAGCGCGTGCTGCGCGTCGGCGAGCGAAGCGGCCCGTTGCAGCGCCTCCCGGAATCCCGCCGGGTCGCCAATGGCCCAGTCGGCGTGCACCGACAGCATGACGGCGGCGTCACCGTCGCGCCGGGCGATCTCCGACGCGGCCCACGCCAGCGCCGCCGCCGTCCCCGCCGGCCTCGGCTCGGCAATCAGGTTCTCGAGCGGGAGCTCGGGTGCCAGGGCATGGATCGGCGCGACCAGCGCGGCGTTCGTCAGGACGAGGATGCGTGACGGCTCGGCCAGCGGCAGGAGGCGGTCGATGGTATTGCGCAGCAGCGGCTGGTGGTCGATGAGCGGCAGCAGCTGCTTGGGGCGGGACGGCGTGCTGAGCGGCCAGAAGCGCGATCCCACTCCCCCGGCGAGGATCACCACCCAACGACTCATGCGTCGGTCTCCCGTCGCGTGGCGGGGTCGACGCCCACCAGCTCCGCGCTGCGCTGGTAGAGCTTCTTGGGACTGAACGGCTTGGTCATGAAGTCGGTCGCGCCCAGCGCCATGGCGCGGGTGTGCTGCGCCTCCTGCCCGGCGGCCGTGAGGACGATGCAGGGGGTGTCGCGCCAGCGATCGCTGGCGCGCATGAACTGGAGGACGTCGAGGCCGGACAGGTGCGGCATCATCACGTCGAGGAGGACGAGGGCGATGTCGTCCTGGCGATGCAGGGCGTCCATCGCCTCCCGGCCATCGAAGGCGAGCGAGACGTGAAACGGCCCCTGCTCGAGCTTCATCTTGATGATGCGACCGATGTGCGGTTCGTCATCGGCCACGAGCACATGCCGGGGGGCGGCCGTCACTAGACCAGCGAGGCGATGTTGCCGCGGTGCCGGCGTAGGTCGAACAAGAGCGAGCCGACATTGGCCGACGGGTGTACCAGGACCAGCAGGAGCGCCTCCGAGGAAAGGGCACAGATGATCGCCAGGCCGCGCTCGTACTCCAGGACCGACGTGACCAGGGGGCCGCGCCCGGCGGGAATCGCCAGTTCCTCGGCGGCGGTGATCAGCGCCGGCACGTGCGCCGACAGGTGCTCGGCGTCGAGCGCGGGGGCGGTGCGGCCGTCGATGAGCAGGCCGTCTCGCCCCAGCAGGATGACGCCCTCGACGCCGTCGCGCTGGGCAATGGCGCCGACGAGTTCGCGAATGGTGGGCATCCACGCTCCAGGGAGGGTCGTGCCAAGCATAACGGGGGAGGGGGGGAAGTCAAGCAACCTCGCTTGAAGTCCGCGGGCGCAACGGGTAGTCTTTGCCACGGGATATGATGATCACGAAATCGTTGTCGATACGCATGATACGGAGACCTCTCGTCCGGTTTGCCGTGGCCGTCGCCGCGGCCGCCGGACTCACGGCCTGCAATGACACATTGGGGCTCAAGGCATACCGCTCGGTCGTCTATGACACCCTCTCGGCCTACGGCATGACGTCGTCGCCCGTGAGCTTCCCCGTCGCGTACAGCGCGAGCGACGGGATCGTCGTCCGGGTCGATCCGAGCATCGCGTTCGACGTGGCCTTCGACCTGACCCCCGACGGCCGGATCCGCCTGATCCCGGCCCGTCGCATCGCCACCACGCGCATCACGAGCGGGTTCGTCTCGAACACCCCGCGCGTCGGGATGCAGCTGGTGAAGGGCTCGTTCGAGAGCATGACCAAGGCGCCCACCGGAGGCTATGCGTACGATTCGACCTTCGTCGTCGGGACGGGGGAAGGGGTCGTCTTCGAGCTGGCGAGCGACGCCTGCCAGTACTCGCTGGCGTCGCAGCTCTACGCCAAGCTGGTCGTGGACAGCGTCGCCCCGGCCAGGCGCCAGATCTACTTCCGCGCGGTTCGTGACCCGAACTGCGGCTTCCGCGCCCTGACGCCGGGCGTTCCCAAGAGCTAGCGCATGCACGATTTCCGGGTTCTCCGCGACCAGGTCGACGAGGTGCGGAGCGCGATGCGTCGCCGCGGCAAGCTCGACGCGCTGGCCCCCCTCATCGACCGGGGCGTCACCCTCGATCTCGAGCGGCGGGCCATGATCCAGGCGGTCGAGGAGCGCAAGGCGGCGCGCAACGCCAACTCGCAGGAAGTCGCGCGACGCAAGAAGGCCCGTGAGGACGCCGACGCCCTCATCGCCCAGGGACGCGCGTTAGGCGAGGAGATCGCCCGGCTCGAAGGGGAGTTGCAGGTGGCGGAGCGGGAGCTCCAGGGCATCCTGCTCGAGCTCCCCAACCTCACGCTCGGCGAGGTCCCCGAGGGCGACGAGGCGCACAATCGCGTCGAGAAGTCGTGGGGCGAGCCGCGCGCGGGTGAAGGGCTCAGGCCGCACTGGGAGCTGGCCGAGGCCCTCGGGATCCTCGACCTCGTCCGCGGGGCGAAGGTGTCGGGCTCGGGCTTCGTCGTCCTGCGCGGCGTCGGGGCGCGCCTCACCCGCGCGCTGATGAACTTCTTCATCGACGTCCACGTGCGCGAGCACGGGTACGAGGAGGTCTGGGTCCCCGTCGTCGTCAACCGCGCGTCGATGGTCGGCACCGGCCAGCTTCCCAAGTTCGAGGACGACATGTATGGCGTGGCCGGCGAGGACCTCTTCCTCGTCCCCACGGCCGAGGTCCCGGTCACGAACCTCTATCGTGACGAGATGCTCGAGGCGGGCGACCTGCCGCGTGGCTTCGTCGCCTACACGCCATGCTTCCGCAAGGAGGCGGGGGCGGCAGGGAAGGACACGCGTGGACTCCTGCGCCTCCATCAGTTCGACAAGGTCGAGATGGTGCGCTACACCACGCCGGAGCAGTCGGCCGACGAGCACGAGCGCCTCACGCGGCACGCCGAGACGCTGCTGGAACGGCTGGGGCTCCCGTACCGCCGGGTGCTCCTGGCGGCCGGAGACACGGGGCAGAGCAGCGCGAAGACGTGGGACCTCGAGGCGTGGGCCCCCGGCGTCGGCAAGTGGCTCGAGGTCTCCTCGTGCTCGACCTTCACCGACTACCAGGCGCGCCGGGCCAACATCCGCTATCGCCCGGGCCCGGGCGAGAAGCCGCGGTTTGTGCACACGCTCAACGGGTCGGGGCTCGCCTTCCCGCGCATCATCGCCTGCCTGCTGGAGCACTACCAGCAGCCGGATGGGAGCATCGCCGTCCCCGAGGCGCTGCGCGCCTACCTGGGGACGGACGTGATTCGTTAGGCATGCGCCGCCGCGCCACCGTCGTCGTCGCTGCGCTGGTGGCGCTGCTGCTCGTCTCGTACGTCCTGTTCACCCAGCGCGTCGTCTCCAGCCTGCGCGAGGAAGCCGCCCGCGAGGGACGGATGTATGCGCAGGTCTACCGGGCCCTCACGGACACCGGGAGCAACCCGGTCGGCGCGCTCTTCAACCTCTCCGACCACATCCGACGCTCCGGCGTCCCGGTGATCGTCACCGATCCCGCCGGGCGTGTCACCGCCGCGGCCAACCTCCCGTTCCTCGGCCCCGACTCCACCTTCCGCCCCGACGATCCCCGTCTCGCGGAATGGATCGTCCGACTCGACGACGAGAACGAGCCGGTCAGCGAGCCGAACGTCGGGACCGTGCACTTCGGGCACACCCCGCTCGTCAAGGAACTGCGCGTCGTCCCGCTCCTCCAGGCCGCCATGCTCGGGCTCGTCCTCCTGGCGGCGCTCTACATCTTCCGCACGCGCGCCCATGCGGAGCGGGAGCGCGTCTGGGCCGGGATGGCGCGCGAATCGGCGCACCAGCTCGGGACCCCCCTCTCCAGCCTGAGCGGCTGGATCGAGCTGCTGCGCGATCGCGACGCCGACCCGCTGACGACGCGCGCCCTCGAGCACATGCAGGGCGACCTCGAGCGCCTCGAGCGCGTGGCCCACCGGTTCGAGCGCATCGGCCGCCCCCCGAATCGCGAGCCCGTAGACGTCGGGCTCATCGTGCAGCGGGTCGCCGACTACTTCCGCGCCCGCGTCCCGTCGCTGGCGCACGCGGTCTCGATCGAGACGTACATCCACGAGGGGCCGCTCATCGCGCAGGGTGATCCGGTCCTCGTCGAGTGGGTGCTCGAGGCGCTGATCAAGAACGCGATCGACGCGCTCGCCGGGAGCGGCGGCCGCGTGCGCATCGGCGTCAAGCGCACCCCCGAGGCCATCCAGCTCATGGTCGCCGATGACGGCCCGGGCATCCCGCGCGAGCTCCGCAAGCGGATCTTCGAGCCCGGCTTCTCGACCAAGCAGCATGGATGGGGGCTGGGGCTCGCCCTCACGCGGCGCATCATCGAGGAGTCGCACAGCGGCACGCTCGCGCTCCTCCCGACCGACCGGGGGGCGGTCTTCCAGATTATCTTGCCTGCATGACGTCGTCGCTCGTGCCAACGGACAAGCCAACGGACAAGATGATCGGCGGGTTGAACCCCGCGCAGCGCGAGGCGGTGCGCACGGTGGAGGGCCCGCTCCTGGTCCTCGCCGGCGCCGGCTCGGGCAAGACGCGCGTCCTCACGACGCGCATCGCCCACCTCATCGAGCATCACGGCGTGGATCCGCGCCACATCCTCGCCGTGACCTTCACCAACAAGGCGGCCGGCGAGATGCGGGAGCGCATCGCGCGCCTCCTGGGCAGCGCGCCCGCCGGGATGTGGGTCGGGACCTTCCACGCGATCGGGGCGCGCCTCGTCCGCGCGCAGGCGCACCTCCTCGGTCGGACCCCCGCCTTCACCATCTACGACGAGGACGACACGCTCGCGGTGGTCAAGCGCGTGATGGAGCGCCTCAAGATCAACACCCGTGAGCGGTCGCCGCAGGCGGTCCTCGCGTCCATCTCCGACGCGAAGAATGCCCTCGTCTCGCCCGACGAGTACGCGCGCCTCGCCCTCGACCCGCACGCGAAGTCGGTCGCCGACGTGTACCGCGCGCTCGAGCCCGCGATGCGGCAGGCCAATGCCGTCTCGTTCGACGACCTCCTCGTGCTCCCCGTGCAGCTGCTCGAGCAGCACGAAGCGCTGCTCGCGCAATACCGGTCGCGCTTCCGGCACATCCTCGTCGACGAATACCAGGATACCAACCGCGCGCAGTATCGCTTCGTGGCGCTGCTGGGTGGCGCGCACGGCAACGTCGCCGTCGTCGGCGACGACGACCAGTCCATCTACGGCTGGCGAGGCGCCGACATCCGGAACATCCTCGACTTCGAGAAGGACTTTCCCGCGGCGCACGTGGTGCGGCTCGAGGAGAACTATCGGTCCACTCCCCAGATCCTCGAGCTGGCCAACGCCGCCATCGCCGCCAACACCGAGCGGCGCGGCAAGACGCTGCGCAGCACGCGCCCGGCCGGCGACCCCGTCTCGGTCGTCGCCGCGCTCGACGAGCGCGACGAGGCGGAGTTCGTCATCGAGGAGATCCAGGGGCGCCGTTTCAGCGCCCGCGCGCGCCCGCTCAAGCACTTCGCGGTGCTGTATCGCACCAACGCACAGAGCCGCGCCATGGAAGAGGCGCTGCGTCGCCACGGCATCCCGTACCGGCTGATCGGCTCCGTGCGGTTCTACGATCGGCGCGAGATCCGGGACCTCATGTCGTACCTCAAGCTCGTCGCCAATCCCAGCGACGACGAGGCATTCCGGCGCGCCATCACCGTCCCCCGGCGCGGCGTGGGCGAGACCTCGGTCGAGACGCTGGCGGAGATGGCGTACCAGGCCCGTGTCCCCCTCCTCGCGGCCGCCACCGATGCCTCGCTGATCGGGGGGATGCGCCCCGCGGCGCGCGCCGCGCTCGCCGACTTCTCGGCCCTCATCTCGCGCCTGCGCGCGCTGGCGCGTGAGGCGCCGGTCGACGAGGTCCTCCGGGAGCTCATCGAGGCCATCCGCTATGCCGATTACCTCCGGGCGGAGGGCCCGGAGTGGGCGGAGCGCATGGAGAACGTCCGCGAATTGCTGACCAGCGCGGCCGAGACGGTCATCGACGACGGTGGCGAGGTCGGGCTCACCCCCCTCGATCACTTCCTGCAGCGCGCCACCCTCGTGGCCGGCGTCGATGCCCTCGACCCCGACGCGGACGCGGTCGTCCTCATGACGCTGCATAACGCGAAGGGACTCGAGTTCCCCGTCGTGTTCATCACCGGTCTCGAGGAGGGGCTCTTCCCGCTCGCACGGGCACGCGAGGAGCCCGCCCTCCTCGAGGAGGAGCGCCGCCTCTTCTACGTCGGCATCACCCGCGCGGAAGAGGTCCTCTTCATCACCCACGCGCGCAGCCGTCGCCGCAACGGGGAGATGATGGGCACCATTCCCTCATCGTTCGTGCGCGAGCTGCCGAAGTCGCTGGTCCGCTCGCGCGCCACGGTGCGCCTGCGCGGCAGCGGGCGGCTCGGCGACGACGACTCCGCCTACGGCGCGCCGCGGTTCGGCGACTCGGCGCTGCGCTTCGGCGCCGCACCGGGACGGAACGACTGGCTCGGCGACCGGCCGACGCCGTCCGAGCGTCGCCCCGGCACCCCCGTCTCGCGTCCCGCCTCGCGCCCCCCCGCCGACGAGGACGTCTCCCAGGACGCCCCCATCTTCGTGCCCGGGGTGCGCGTCCGGCACGCGAAATTCGGGGAAGGGACGATCGCCGAGCTCTCCGGGAGCGGACGCGACGCGAAGGTCACCATCGACTTCGATGACGACACCGTCGGCCGCAAGCGCCTGGTGGTCGCGTACGCCGGACTCGAGCGCGGAGTGGAGTGATGGCCGTCACCGATGACGATGTGCGCCACGTCGCCGCGCTGGCGCGCCTGGGGCTGGAGCCGGATCGCATTCACCTGCTCGCCGTGGAGCTGAACGGCATCCTCGCGCACATGGACGTCCTCGCCACGGTCGACACCTCGGCGATCGACCTCCATGCCCGTGCCGATGGCCAGGGCATGCCGCTGCGCCCGGATGGCGGCCCGCCGCTCCCCCTGGCGCGACCGCGCGAGGGCTTCGCCCCCGAGATGCGGGACGGATTCTTCCTCGTCCCGCGGCTGTCGACGCACGAGGACGCGGCGGGGGAATCGTGAGCGCCGAGCTGTTGCGGCTGACGGCGGCGGCGCTGCGCGACCGGGTGGCGGCCGGGGACGCCGCGGCGCTCCACGCCACCGACGCCTCGTTCGACCGCGGCGCCACGGTCGGCGCCGGCCGCGACGCCCTCAACATCGTCCTCTGGCACGACCACGAATGGGCGCGGGCCTGCGCCGAGGCGGTCGACGCCGCCGTGGCGCGCGGGACGGGCGTGGGGGCGCTGGCCGGCGTGCCCGTTGCCATCAAGGACAACCTCGCCACCGAGCACCTCGCCACCACCTGCGGGTCGCGCATCCTCGAGGGATATGTCTCCCCCTACGAGGCCACCGCGGTGCGGCGCCTGCGAGACGCGGGCGCGATCGTCGTCGGCAAGACGAACATGGACGAGTTCGCGATGGGCTCCTCGACCGAGCACTCGGCCTACGGTCCCACGCGCAATCCCGTCGCCCCGGACCGCGTGCCCGGGGGGTCGTCCGGCGGGTCGGCCGCCGCGGTGGCGGCCGGGCTCGTCCCCATCGCGCTGGGCTCGGAGACCGGCGGGTCCGTGCGCCAGCCGGCCGCCTTCTGCGGGATCACCGGGATCAAGCCGACCTACGGGCGCGTCTCGCGCTACGGGCTCGTGGCCTTCGCCTCGTCGCTCGACCACGTCGGCGTCTTCGGCCGCACCGTCGACGACGCCGCGCTCGCCCTCCAGGCCATCGCCGGCCCCGACCCGCGCGATGCCACGAGCCTCGACGTCCCGGTCCCCGACTATCGCGCCGCGGCCGCGGCCTCGATGCGCGGGGTCGTCATCGGCCGCCCGCGCGAGTACTTCCCCGACACGCTCGACCCGCGCGTGCGCGCCGTCTGCGACGCCGCGTGCGATGCCCTGCGCGACGCCGGCGCCGAGATCCGCGACGTCTCGCTCCCGCACACCGAGCTCGCGATCCCCGCCTACTACATCGTGGCCCCCGCCGAGGCGTCGTCCAACCTCGCGCGCTTCGACGGCGTGCGTTACGGATTGCGCCTGACGGGAGACGGCCTGCACGCCATGTACGAGGCCACGCGCTCGCGCGGCTTCGGCGCCGAAGTCACCCGGCGCATCCTCCTCGGCACCTACGTCCTGTCGGCCGGCTACTACGATGCCTACTATCGCAAGGCGATGGAGGTGCGCCGGCTCATCGCCCGCGACTTCACCCGCGTCTTCGCCTCGGGCGTGCACGCCCTCCTCACCCCCACCACCCCGACCCCCGCGTTCCCCCTCGGGGCGGTGAGCGACCCCTACGAGATGTACATGAGCGACATCTTCACCGTCACCGCCAACCTGGCGGGCGTTCCGGCGATGTCGGTCCCGGCGGGGCGCGTCGAGGGGCTCCCTGTCGGGGCGCAGGTCATCGCGCCACCCTTCGGCGAGGCGGCGATGCTGGCGGTCGCCTATGCCCTGGAGCGGGCGTTGGGCGTCGGGGGGACCCGCTGATGGCCGCGTCGTGGCACCCGCGCTACGAGCTCGTGGTGGGGCTGGAGGTGCACGTCCAGCTCAAGACCCGGAGCAAGATCTTCTGCCCCTGCTCCACCGAGTTCGGTGCCCCCCCCAACGCCAACACCTGCCCGGTCTGCCTCGCCCTCCCCGGCGCGCTCCCCGTCCTCAACGCCCACGCGGTGCAGCTGGCGGTGCGGGCCGCCCTGGCGCTGGACTGCACCGTGCACCGGGCCTCGGTCTTCGCCCGCAAGAACTACTTCTATCCCGACCTCCCCAAGGGCTACCAGATCTCGCAGTTCGACCAGCCGCTCGCCACCGGCGGCCGCCTCGTCATCGGCACGGCCGATGACGGCGCCCCGCGCGTCGTCGGGATCACGCGCGCCCACATGGAGGAGGACGCCGGGAAGTCCGTGCACGACCGCTTCCCCTCTGCCACCGCCATCGACCTCAATCGCGCCGGCACGCCGCTCGTCGAGATCGTCTCCGAGCCCGACATCCGGACCCCCGCCGAGGCGCGCGAATACTGCGTCCGCCTCAAGGAGGTCCTCGAGTACACCGAGGTGTCCGACGCCAACATGGAGGAAGGAAGCCTCCGTGTCGACGCCAACGTCTCCATTCGCCCGCACGGCAGCGCGACGCTCGGCACCAAGACCGAGATCAAGAACATGAACTCCTTCGCCGGGGTCGAGCGCGCGATCGCCGTGGAGTTCGAGCGGCAGTGCGCGCTGCTCGAGGCGGGGGAGCGGGTCGTGCAGCAGACGCTGTTGTGGGACGCCGACCGCCACGAGGTGCGTCCCGCCAGGAGCAAGGAGGGAAGCCACGACTATCGGTACTTCCCCGACCCCGACCTCCCCCCACTCCTCCTCGCCGAGCACTGGATCGAGGCACAACGCCGCGCCCTCCCCGAGCTCCCCGCGGCCCGGCGCACGCGCCTCCAGGCGGCCTACGCCCTCTCGCCCTACGACGCCGGCGTGCTCACCGCCACCCGTGCCCTCGCCGATTTCTACGAGGCGGTCGCGCAGGCGCATGGCGACGGCAAGGCGGCGGCCAACTGGGTCATGGGCGAGGTCCTGGCCTACCTCAACAATGCGGGCATCCCCATCGCCGCCCTGCGGGTGGCCCCCGCGGAGCTCGCCGCCCTGCTCGGGCTGGTGCGGGAGGGGGCCGTGTCGAACAGCGCCGCCAAGAAGGTCTTCGCCATCATGGTGCGCGATGGCGGCGCTCCGCGAGCCCTCGCCGAGCGAGAAGGGCTCATGCAGGTCAGCGACGACGCCGCGCTCGCCGCCTGGGTCGACGAGGTCTGGGCGGCGCACCCCGACGAGGTGCGCCGGCTCGCGGCAGGGGAGAAGAAGCTCCTTGGTGTCCTGGTCGGCGCCGTGATGAAGCGGTCGGGCGGGCGTGCCGACCCGCGAAAGGTCAATCAGCTCCTCGCGGCGAGGCTGTCGGCGACGACTCCGTAGCAGGCCGGGAGGAGGCGTCGCCGCCGTTCTCCGGCCCGGAGTACAGGGGCGCCGGCAGCGTCGTCGCGTACGCCAGCGGCGACGGCGGCATGCCGAAGTGCAGCTCCGCCTCTTCCAGCAGCCGGTCCTCACCCCCCAGGCGCAGCGCATCGCGCCGCACGCGCTTCGCCAGGCGCAGCCGCAGGTCGCCCGACGGGTCGAAGGTGAACGGCTCGGCGGCGTCCATCCGGTTCAGCAGGTCGATGACGTAGTCGAACGACCGCACGAGGTAGGCGCCGACCTGCAGGTCGGGGAGGTCCCATCGCGAGTAGTCGGTCGCGAGATGGAAGATGCGCTGCCACGACTCCATGTCCGACACGCGCACCATGCCCCGGAAGATGCGCCGGTTGGTGGGCGTGCTGAAGATCGTCGGGCTCAGGATGCGGTCCAGGTGCGCATCGCTGCGGGTGTGGTCCAGCACGATCAGCTCCCGGGCGCGCCGGGCCGAGCGCTCGCCCAGGTGGGTCTCGAAGCGGACCTCCCAGTAGCTGTGCCCGAGGGCGGCGGTGCTCGACGTCACCGCCAGCTGCCGCGGGACGAAGTGGTTGTGCGCCACCACGTCGGCCGCGAGGTGGGCCAGGTAGCCTAACGAGAATGCGCGCAGCGGCTCGTCGCGCGACCGGTCGAGGATGTCGAACCCCACCATCCACGAATGGCAATGGCGGCCCGCCGCCGCGTACTTCTTGGCGATGCTCGTGTCCGCCGCGATGGAGCCGTACAGGAAGTCGTACGGAAAGGCGCTGAGCAGCTCGCCGACCGCGGTGGGGAGCAGGTACGCGGAGCGGAGGATCGCCTCGCCCAGGAAGACGTGGGTGCCGGGGGTCCACGCCCACGCCGTCCCGGGGACGAGGGCGATCAGCACCAGCGCCCCCGCCGCCATCGCCGCCATCCCCACCCCGCGACGGCGCGGCCGCCGCCTAACGGTGCTCGCGGACACGCGGCCGGATGCGGGGCGCTTCCTCCCCCGCGGTGGTGATCAGCACGTCCTCGTCGTCGATCCGCGCCTCGCGTTCGGCGCGCGCGCGCCGCCGGCGCGCGAGTGCCCGCGCCTTGCGGCTGGCGAGCCCCCCCGTCCCCTGCGGTCGCGTCCGCCCGAACACGCGCCGGAGCGAACGCCCCCCCGCCGCCACCCCCTGGAGGAGCGACGAAGCACTGAGGATCGCCCCCTCCGCCTGCTCCTGGGCGATCCCCACCAGTTCGTCCAGGCGCGCGATCCGCCCCTCCGCCACATCCATCACCGCGCGCACGCGATCGCTGGCGTCCTCGATCGTCTCGCCGGCGTACGCCAGGGGCTCCTTGAGGCGCGCGACGATGGCGCGCACCTCGCCGGTCACCTCGCGTGTCTCGCCGAGAACCCCCCGCAGCGGCTCCTGGATCGAACGGATGAGCTTGGTGAGCTCGTCCAGGCTCTTCTTCAACGTGAACAGGAGCGCCACGCCCAGCACCAGCGTCACCAGGACGAACAGCGACACCAGGCTCAGCCCCACCCCCGCAACCGTATCCAGCCACGTCCGCTCGACGAACACGCGCGTCGCTCCAGCATCGGCCGCAGCCTGCAGCATCAGGCATACCGATGGCGCCAGCGAATTCATGGGCACCGCCTTGGACAGGGTGAACCGCGGCCGCGCATCGCGGCCCCGCCTCGCATCGTACCACGCCGAAAAATGCGAAGTCAAGCGATGGCTTGAAGATACCGGGCCGCGACGGGCATTATTCGCCGGCCCTCACACTCGACGCGCATGTCCTCAGTGCAGTACATCGTGGAAGGCGGTCACCGCCTGTCCGGCAGCATCGAACCGGCCGGCAACAAGAATGCCGCCCTCCCGATCATCGCCGCCGCCCTCCTCACCGAACACGAAGTCACCCTCGAGAACGTGCCGCGCATTCGCGATACCGAGGCACTCGTGCAGCTCCTCCAGGCGGTCGGCGCCGAGGCCGAATGGCGCGAACGGAATACCCTCGTCATCCGGGCCAGGGAGGTGCGCGCGGAGCACCTGGATCCGGAGCTGTGCGCGAGAATCCGCGCCTCGATCCTCCTCGCCGGCCCGCTCCTCGCCCGCTGTGGCCACGTGATTCTCCCGCCTCCGGGCGGCGACGTCATCGGGCGTCGGCGCGTCGACACGCACTTCCTCGCCCTCGAGCAGCTCGGGGCGACCGTCTCGGCTGCCGATCGCTTCGAGTTCCGCGCCACCAAGCTCCGTGGTGCCGACGTCTTCCTGGACGAGCCCAGCGTCACCGCGACCGAGAACGCCCTCATGGCCGCCGTCTACGCGGAGGGGACCACGATCCTGCGCAACGCGGCGTCCGAGCCGCACGTGCAGGACCTCGCCAAGTTCCTGGTCGCGATGGGCGCGCAGATCGAGGGGATCGGCACCAACACGATGACGATCCACGGTCCCGCCACCCTCGGCGGGGCGCGCCATCGGATCGGTCCCGATCACATCGAGGTGGGATCGTTCATTGGACTGGCCGCGGTCACGCGCTCGACGCTCCGCGTCACGCGCGCCGGCGTCGAACACCTGCGCTCCACGCGCATGGGCTTCGAGCGCCTGGGGATCCGCTGCGAAGTCGAGGGTGATGACCTCATCATCCCCGCCGAACAGTCGAGGGTGATCCAGTCCGACCTGGGGGGACACGTCCCCAAGATCGAGGACCAGCCATGGCCCGCCTTCCCGGCCGACGTCATGTCGATCGCCATCGTCACCGCGACGCAGTGCGAGGGGCTCGTGCTGATGTTCGAGAAGATGTTCGAGTCGCGCATGTTCTTCGTCGACAAGCTCATTGCCATGGGCGCGCGCATCGTGCTCTGCGATCCGCACCGCGCGCTGGTCGCCGGCCCGAGTCGCTTGCGCGCCGCGCGCATGGAATCGCCCGACATACGCGCCGGGATGGCGATGCTTTTGGCGGCGATGTGCGCCGAAGGGACGAGCACGATCAACAACGCGACGCAGATCGAGCGAGGCTACGAGCGCATCGACGAACGCCTCAACGCCCTGGGCGCTCGCATCACGCGCATCCCCGCGCGCCTGTGACCACGCGGGGCGGGGAGGCCGGGGCGGGCGTCGCCCCCCTCCACGACGTGGACGCGGTGCCCGGCTTCGACGCCATCGGTGCCGTGGCATTCACCACCACGCGCCAGCGCGGGAGCTTCGCGTGGCAGTCGCCCGACCCCGCGATCGACGTCTTCGCCCGCTGGTCCACCCTCGCGGAAGGGCTCGACGCGCACGCGCGTCGCCTGGCCACCGCCCATCAGGTGCATGGCGACACGGTCCTCGTGCACCAACCCGGGTGGGACGGCTGGCTCCGGGCCCGGGGCGCCGATGGCCACGTGGCGCTCGCCCCCGGAACGGCCATGGCGGTCACCGTCGCCGACTGCGTCCCGGTCTTCATCGCGCATCCGGCGGGGGCGACGGCGATCGTCCATTCCGGGTGGCGTGGAACGGTCGCCAACGTCACCGGCCGGGCCATCGAACGGCTCGTGGCCGCCGGGTTCGCGGCCCGTGACCTTTCGCTCCACTGCGGCCCGGCCATCTGCGGCAGCTGCTACGAGGTCTCTCCCGACGTGTACCGGGCGCTCACGGGGCGCACCGTCCCGCGGCCGACCCCCGTCGACCTGCGGGCCATCATCGTGGACCACGCCTCCGCCGCTGGCGTCTCCCGCGTCTCGACCAGCCCATGGTGCACGCGCTGCCACAATGACCGGTTCTATTCGCACCGCTGCGGCGATGCCGGGCGGCAACTCGGCGTGATCGTGTGGGGGGGAGGCGCTTCCCGCTCAGGTTGACCCCATTATATTACATCCATACATTAACGTTGCTTCGCGGGGAAGTCGCCCGCGATCCGCGAAATGTGGGGGAGGGTTCCCCCGCATTTTTTTGTTCTTGGGACGGTCTTCGACGGACATGCTGAACGCGTTGGAAGACTTCGTACGGCAAGCGGTTGACGCGCTTGGCTTCGACTTGGTGGAGTTCCGGCGCGGTGGGACGTCTCGCCGTCCGCTGCTCGATGTTCGCATCGATCGGCGGGACGGCTCGAAGGTGACGATCGACGATTGCGCTCACGTGTCGCGCGCGCTCGAGCCCCGGCTCGACGCATCGCGGCTGGTGGGCGAGCAGTATGTCCTGGAGGTGTCGTCGCCGGGGGTCGAACGCCCCCTGCGGCACGCGCCCGACTGGCGTCGCTTCACGGGACGCCGGGCCTCCGTCTCGAGTCCGGCCGTCGGTGGCCGGATCGAGGGCGAGATCCTGGGATTGGAGGGAATCGAGGGGGCGGAGGTCGCGCTCCTGCGGGACGCGCGTGGTGTGGAGCATCGGGTGCCTCTGGCGGATATCAAGGAGGCGCGACTCGTGTTCGTCTGGAACAAGTAGAGGGTCACGGCATGACCGGAACTGCAGAAATTCTCAGCGCAATTCGCGAGCTGTCCCACCTCAAGGGGTTGGACCGCACGGAATTGCACGGCCTGTTGCAGGACGGCATCCACGCCGCCCTCGCCAAGAAGCACGGGGCCAACGTCCAGGCCGAGGTGGAGATCGACGAGAATCGGGGGGACATTCGCATCGTCCTCCTGAAGACCGTCGTGGCCGAGGTCACCGACCCGTCTCGCGAGACCTCGCTCGAGGAGGCGCAGTTCGAGGACCCGGAGTTCCAGGTCGGCGACGTGATGGAGATCCCGGTGGACTTCGCCGAGTTCGGGCGCAGCGCGGTGCAGGCGGCCAAGCAGCGCATCATCCAGCGCGTCCGCGAGGGCGAGCGCACCAAGATCCGCGACGAGTTCGCCAACCGGGTGGGCGAGCTGCTCTCGGGGGAGGTGCAGCAGATCGAGCGCGGCAAGCTGGTGATCATGCTGAACAAGTTCCGCGAAGCGGAGGCGATCATGCCCTACCGCGAGCAGAACCATCGCGACCACTACCACCAGGGCGACCCGATTCGCGCCGTGCTCAAGCGCGTCGAGGAGACGCCCAAGGGGCCGCGCCTCATCCTGAGCCGCGCCGACCCCCTGTTCGTGCAGGCGCTGTTCAAGCTCGAGGTGCCGGAGATCCAGCAGGGGATCGTCGAGATCCGCGCCGCCGCGCGCGAGGTGGGGAGCCGCACCAAGATCGCCGTCTGGTCGCGTGACGACTCGATCGACCCCGTGGGCGCCTGCGTGGGCCTCAAGGGCGCGCGCGTGCAGGCCGTCGTGAACGAGTTGAGCGGCGAGCGCATCGACATCGTTCCGTGGTCGGCCGATCCGGAGCGGTTCGCCAAGCTCGCCCTGGCCCCCGCCAAGGTGGCGCGCGTCTTCTCCGACCCCGAGGCGAAGACGATCCAGGCGGTCGTCGACGAGGACCAGCTCTCGCTGGCCATCGGGCGCAACGGGCAGAACGTGCGCCTCGCCTCCGAGCTCACCGGCTGGAAGATCGACCTGTACTCCAGTCGCGAGTGGATGGAACGCAGCGAGGCGCCGATCTTCGCGCCGCTCCCCGAGGAGCAGGATGCGGCCGACGTCAAGCTCGCCGAGCTGGGTGTCATGGCGCCGACCACGGTGGCCATCCTCGAGGAGGCGGGCTACCGTACCTTGAACGACATCATTGATTTGGAGCGTGAGGATTTCCTCCGCCTCCCGGGGATCGCCCCGGAAGAGGCGGACCGTATCATGGGGATCCTGAACGAGCTGACCACCGAGGAAGGCGGCGGCGACGCCTCGGCGGCGGAGTAGCGGGGCGATGGTCACCTCCGGCGCGAGCGGTGCGGGAATGGACGCGGCGACGGAACGGCGGCTGCTCGGATTGCTCGGGCTCGGCGTTCGCTCGCGCGGCGCCGTGGTGGGCGTGGAACGGGTGCGGGAGGCGGCGCGCAAGGGAGCATTGCAGGTGGCGGTGGTCGCGCCGGACGCGTCGCGGCATTCGCTGGACAAGGTCGTGCCCCTCCTCGAGGCGCGGCGGGTACGGATCATCGAGGGCCCGTCGGCGGAGTCGTTAGGCAACGCGGTCGGGCGAGAGGCGACGGCGGTGGTCGGGGTTACCGACCGGGCGCTGGCGTTGGGCGTGCTCGCGCTGTGTGGCGCGGGCGGAGAAGGGCACACGGGTCCCAGAGGGGCCCGCTAGGAGGATCGTTTGAGCAAGCTTCGCGTACACGACATGGCAGGGGAGTTCGGGATCTCCGCGGACGAAGTCATCGGCATGCTTCGTTCGATGGACGTCCCCGTTCGGAGTCACCTCTCGGCGCTGACCGATGACCAGGTGGCGCGCGTGCGCGCCCGCTGGGAGCGGGAGAAGCGCGCGCGCCAGGAGAAGCCCGCACCGGCCCCCGCGGCGACGCGGCGGCGCAAGGGCGCGGCCGCCCCCGCCGCCGAAGCACCTGCCCCGGCACCCAAGGCCGCGGCGCCCGAGGCCCCCGCCGCTGGAGCGGCTGCGCGTGGGGGGATCCGCCGTCGTCGTGCAGCCGATGTCGCTGCAGCCGCCGAAGCGCTCGAGCAGGCGGCCGAAGCCGTCGCCCCCGCCCCCGTCGCGGAGCCCGCTCCTTCCCCCGTCGAGCTCGCCGCCCCCGCGGCGGCGCCCGTCGAGGAGGCGCGACCCGCTGGCGAGGCGATCGCCCCCCCTCCTCCCGCAGCCGAAGTGGCGGCGCCCCCCGCGGCTCCCCCCAAGGTGGTCGAGGCCCCGGCTCGTCCGGCGGCGGAGGCGCCTCCGGCACCAGCT